>CAYPSP010000031.1:0-9555 GCA_964413335.1 uncultured Dehalococcoidales bacterium | reverse complement strand
GAAGGTGATAAACTTCTGGAAGGTGACCACGCAGAGTATTTGACTATAGGCGAGTTCAAGAACAAAGAAGCTTTCCAGGCATGGCGTGCCAGTCCTGAAAATAAAGCTATGTCTGATGACCAGGACCAGAAATGGGCTGGCAGGGACTGGAGGGTTGTTAAGTTCAGGACATTATATGAGCCCATGGGTACGTGGAAAAACAAGTGAGTGTTAACAGTTCAGGATAATAAGGGAAATCAACTTACTATATTGCTGTGAAAATAATAATAAACCTAAGGAGGTTTTTGTGAAGCTAATAGACTTGAGGAGCGATACTATAACAATGCCGACTGATGAGATGAGGCGCGCTATGTTTGAGGCTGAGGTTGGTGATGATGTCTATTTGGAGGATACTACAATTAATTTATTGGAAGAAAAATCCGCTGTTATGTTAGGGAAAGAGGCAGCGTTATTTACTCCAAGTGGTACTATGAGTAATCTTTTAGCTGTATTGGTTAATACGCATCCTGGAGATGAGATTATTATGGGAAGCGAAGCTCATATGCTAGCAGCAGAGGTAGGTGGAGCATCTGCACTGGGAGGGGTTGTAATGCGGACCGTGCCCAGTGAGATAGATGGGAGCATGGACACTGGTACTATTGAGCAAACTATAAGAGAGGATAATATCCATTTCCCTCACAGTACGCTCCTCTGTATAGAGAATACACAGAATCGCTGTGGTGGCAGGGTGCTTACTGCTGAGTATACTGAGGAGGTAGTTGAACTGGCACAGAAGCATGGCTTAAAGGTGCATCTTGATGGAGCACGTATCTTTAATGCTGCAGTTGCCCTTGGGATTCCGGTAAGCAAACTGACAGCGCAGGTGGATTCAGTTAGTTTTTGTCTATCCAAAGGACTAAGCGCTCCTGTAGGCTCTCTTCTATGTGGAAGACATGAATTTATAACCAGTGCTCGCAAATGGAGAAAAATGCTTGGTGGCGGAATGAGGCAGGCAGGAATAATTGCCGCTGCGGGAATTATTGCTATTGAGAAGATGGTTAATCGCCTGGCAGATGATCATGCCAATGCAAAAAGGCTGGCTATGGGAATGGCTGAACTGCCTGGGATTACCATTTACCCAGATAGGGTACAAACTAATATTGTCCTGTTCGAGCCTCCTGCGAAAGTGAGTCCTCAGAAATTTTCTAAGCTAATGGAGAATTGCCGGGTGCTGGCCAAGCCATATGGAGGAAGAAAGATTCGTGCCGTTACAAACCGTATGGTTAGTAGCTTAGACATAGAAGAAACGCTAGATATACTGAAACAAATAGTAAAGGAACTTGCATAGAAAACCAATAACTATAATTATTATCTAACAGTTAATAATTGCTTCATTCCTGCAAAAGCAGGAATGAAGCAGCCTTGTTTTCAGCAGCAAAACTTAGCTGCGTTGTAATAGTTCTATAGGTACGTTATCAGGCCCTAGCAGGAAGGTCATCCTGATACCAGGAAGGGGCTCAGATACTTCTTGTGTAAATTTTACGCCTTTGGCTTTTAGCTCGGACACTGCAGTATCGATATCATCGGTCCTAATACCAAAATGGTGAAACCCGTAGTATTTAGGTGGAGTTGGGGATTCCTGGTTCTGGGTAGTGGGGCTAATCAATGAGACTGGTGCTCCGCCAAGTTCCATAGATATCAGAACTCTGCCATCAGGCATACTATGAGTGTTTAGTACTTTGGCGCCAAACATATTGACATAAAACTGTGACGCTTTTTCTGGATCTGGAGTTACCTGGTGAAGATGGTCGAAATGATAACTGGACATAAAAACCTCCTTATAAATTACCTTTTTGTTCCATGTATTTCTTTACTACTTCGCTTATGTTTCCATCGGGTAGTACATAATCAGGTGAAACATAGCCTTCCTCTTCGAATCTCTTTTTCCTTACACACCCTTTGCCATCTTGCCAGCAATAATCCTGCACCCATTTTATGTCTATCAGCCCAGCATCACAGGCACGTTTTACTCCTGAACTGCTATTATACCATCTGCAAATATTCTTGCCTTGCATAATGTGTGCTCCTTTTCCGGTATAAGCTTGATTATTTTAGAAACGAATTGATATTAGCATATATATACTACAAAGGGCGAAACCAGTGATCGTATTCTCTGTTTAACAATAGGGCACTAGTACTATATCACTGAGGGGTGCTTGTCTGCTATTAGTTATAGGGGGTAGAATGTATATTCAAATAATAATGATAGTTTAAGAATGAAAATTGCATAGGCTAGGAGGATATTATGATTGTTGAGATGAGGAAGGATAGTACCCAGCATGAAATAGATGAAGTTGTACAGAGAGCAAAATCACTGGATATGAGTATTCAGTTGAATCTGGGGACTGATAAGACCGTGGTAGCGATACTGGGGGCTAACACCGGACAATTAGCTACGGAAGTATTTGCCGTGCTTCCAGGAGTGGAGAATGTGTCACGGATAATGAAACCCTATAAACTAGCATCACGGGAATTTCACCCAGAAGACAGCCTTGTTTCCGTTAATGGAGTGGAGATTGGCGGGAATCGAATTGTTATTATGGCAGGTCCCTGTGCTGTAGAGAGCGAATCACAGCTTATGAAAACAGTCAGGGAAGTGAAAGATTCAGGAGCATCTATAATTCGTGGAGGAGCGTATAAACCGCGCAGTTCGCCTTTTAGCTTTCAGGGGCTTGAGAAAAAGGGGCTGGAATTATTGGAAATGGCTCGAGACCGATTTGATATTCCAGTAGTCACTGAGGTAGTGGATCCTCATGATGTGGAACTGGTAGCCAGTTATGCTGATATCATGCAGGTGGGGGCACGGAATATGCAGAATTTTGCGCTGTTAACAGAAGTTGGAAAAAGCAGGCGACCTGTGTTGTTAAAAAGAGGGTTATCATCTACTGTAAAGGAATGGCTTACGGCGGCAGACTATATACTGGCTGAAGGAAACGACAAGGTGATGTTGTGCGAGAGGGGAATCAGGACGTTTGAAGATAGCATTCGTTTTTCTCTGGATATTACTTCTGTACCTGTGGTGAAGAAGGCAAGTCATCTACCTTTACTAGTTGACCCTAGCCACGCATCTGGTAATTATGCCTTCGTTCCTGCGGTGGCAAGGGCGGCGATTGCTGCTGGGGCTGATGGGTTACTAATTGAAGTGCACCACAATCCAAAAGAGGCATTGGTGGATGGGCCACAGGCTCTTACTCCTTCAGATTTTGGCAGATTAATGAAGGAATTAGAGGCTATAGCCAAAGCTATTGGCAGGTCTTTATAGGAATGATTATTAACAAGCAGATGGGTTAAAGAGATTTCCAATACTGGCTGCAGAATGACTTTTGGATTATAGATGGTAGAAGTCTTCTGAGAGGTTATCTAATTGATTGGATTTTGCTAGAAAGGGGCTGGCAACTGAAATTTCTCTCCAAGCTCCCTGAGTTCGTCAACTACCTTGTGGTAAAGGAGTAGTTCATGCTGTTGTTGCCGGTAAAGCTCGGCTTCTTTTTCACCATGGACATAAATTCGTTGTTGACCGTCTGCCTTGTCAGAATTTCTTAGTACAGTTATGTAGTTGTCTAATATATTTTTAAACAGAGAAGTGCTAATGAAGGAGTCTATTCGTATAGCACCAAAGAGATGAGAAACCTTAGGAGGAGCGTCTTTTTTTGCATATAGGTTAGGCCCGAACTCACTGCCGGAGAGAACTCCTGAGAGTATGTCTACCATGAATGATAAACCGAAGCCTTTATGACCACCCCCTTCTTCATTTATTCCACCAAGGGGTAGTAATCCACCTCCCTTCTTTTCCCGCCAGTTGGCTTGTACCTTTGCTATATCTTGTGCGGGTTTACCAAATTCATCTACTGCCCAATTTTCTGGCATTTTTTTTCCTTCACGTCTGTAGACCTCAAGTTTACCACTGGGGACAGTAGAAGTTGCCATGTCTAATACTACCGGCTGTTCTTTGTCTGCTGGAAAAGCAATCGAGATAGGATTTGTTCCTAATAAGGTTTTTGTGCCATGTGTTGGTACTACAAGAGGGGTAGAATTTGTTACTGACATACCGATAAGATCATGCTTGATTGCCATCCTGGGATAATATCCTGCCATGCCGTAGTGATTAGAATCACGTACCACAGCAAAGGCAACATTATTTTTAAGTGCTTTGTCGATGACAAGTTTCATGGTTCTGTAAGCGATCACCTGTCCCAGACCATCACCTCCGGAGATAAGCAGTGTATTGGGAGTTTCTTTAATGATTTTAATATCAGCGACTGGTTTCATTACCCCCATCTGCAGGCCGTTGGTATATCTCTTAAGCCTCTGCAATCCATGGGAGTTGATACCCATCTGATCTGCCATTATCAGTACACGTGTTACTATCTCAGCATCTTCTCGGGGTACACCTAATTTGCAAAGTACCTCGATAGAAAATTCCGAAAGTGTTTTGACTCCAAGCTTAATATACTCTTCCATTATTTTTCTCTCTCCCCTTAAGGATGCTCATTGTAAATATACTGAATGTTGATACCAGATAGTGCTTGGTGATATAAACGACCTATCGACTGTTGATATACTAATATTATTATCCTGTACTATAGCTGTCAATATTGGGAGTAAGTTACAGTTGAAACTTGCTGGGATAGTTCTTAAGGAAAATTAGCTGAAACCTGGCTTGACGAGGTCTTAAATTACCATGGTCTCTGAGTTTCGCAGGAATAGATTCAACCACCAGTAGATATCGCGTCTGGCAATGGAACCCCGAAGCCTTTTCATGCGTAATTGCTGCTCCTTTTCTGGCATTTGATATGCATGGTAGATGGCATTGGCCACTCCCTCTATGTCATAAGGATTTACCATTAGCGCATTTCTATGCAATTGCGCTGCAGCACCAGCGAATTCGCTGAGTATTAATACACCATCCTTATCTGTATTAGCGGTGCAATATTCTTTAGCTACCAGGTTCATGCCGTCTTTCAATGGTGTAACCAAGGCGATTCGGGCAGCACGGTAGTACGCTAGTAACTCAGCTCGTTCAAGACTGCGAAACATGTAATTGACCGGAATCCAACCGGCCTGGGCATATTCGCCGTTAATTCTGCTTACAAGTCCCTCGATTTCAGCTTTCAGATTTAAATATTCTGGTATATCAACACGACTTGGAACTACGATTTGAATCAAGGTTACCCTACCTTGCAGGCTCTTATATCTCTTTAGTGCGTATTCGAAAGCACGTAGTTTTTCTGGGATGCCCTTGGAGTAATCCAGACGGTCGACACCCAGGATAATTTTACAATTTGGAATGGAATTAGAAAGCTCAACTGCCCTGTTTTTGACAACAGTTTTATCTGCTGCCAGGGAGAAGTCCCTGAAGTCTATGCTAATAGGAAATACACCAACCTTGGTCTTGTGGTCCTGCAGTCTCACCGTGGATATTTGCCTTCTGGTATCAGCTTGGACTCCCTTTGTCAGCATTTCCGCACAATGGATGAAGTTATTTCGATCGCGCATTGTTTGAAACCCAATCAGGTCATAATCCAGCATTGCCCTCAGTATCTGTAATCGCCATGGTAACTTATTAAAAATGTCGGGTGAGGGAAAGGGAATATGGGAAAAGAAACCCATGCTACGTTTTTCTCCCATGGCCAGGAGTGATTTAGCCACTAACATGAGATGATAATCCTGTACCCAGACATAATCATCCTGGTTGCTGTTATGTAGAATTGCCTCTGCAAATTTGCTGTTTACCTGTTGATATGATTGCCAGTAAGAGGGGTTGAAATTACAACGAGATTGCAGGTCATGAAACAGGGGCCATAATACCTCATTGGAAAATCCGAAGTAGTAAAGGTTGATATCTTCTTCAGTCAATGTGACTGGCCTGAGGGAGTAACCAGTTCCCTTACTTCCCTTAGCGAGCAGTTCGTTAAGGTTACCAGAATCCAGCCTGCCTGGCCAACCAAGCCATATTCCTCCACTATCACGTAACACCGGTGTTAAGGCAGTTACCAGTCCCCCTGAGCTGGGATGAACATCCCATTCACCTTCCTCCCCCTGGGTAATCGATATGGGTAATCGATTGGAAACGATTATCAGTCGACCAGCATCCAATTTGTAATATCCGTTCGCTGTCTGTGACATAGATATTATCCTGAGGCAGTATCTATAAGGTTACTGTAGCTTGTAGAGGTCTGCTTGTCAATCAGAATAGAGGTTTTTCTTTATACTAAAATGCTGGTGGGGGTGATATTTCATAATTTTGTTAGAAAATGTCAATGTTTGTTAACAGCAAGCTGACAGAGTATACTGCCTTTTTAAGAGTTAAAATGAAGTACAAAGGACATAGATAGTGGTAATTAAAGCAATATTATTTGATTGGGTAGATACGTTGGCGCTAATGGAGCCAGACTGGCATGAAATTTGGTTTAAGGCACTGCATGAAATGGGTGTTGAGCTAACCGAAAAAGAAATGGTACGAGGAATACAATCTGCTGAGCTACAGATTCCTGAAGGGAGACCATTGAGATGGACAGAGTCATCCGATGAAGATGATTTCATTCGATACCTGCAAATAGTATTGGGGGAAGCTAGGGGAAGGATTCCCGAGAGGGCAGCACTGCTTAAAACTGTAAAAAAGATACGCCAATGGTTTTACGATTCATCTTTCAGGCTGTATGATGATGTACTGCCAGCTATGAAGATATTAAAGAGTCGTGGTATTATCCTTGGAGTGATATCTAATATGTATGATAGCCTTAATCCGATATGTCATGCTTTAAAAATGGGACATTTACTTGATTTCACTCTTACTTCAGGGGAGGCTGGGGTCAGCAAACCTGAGCCAGGCATTTTCTTGGAGGCGCTAAAAAAGGCAGGAACAACTGCTGCTGCAACGACATATGTTGGAGACCAGTATAAGATAGATATACTTGGTGCACGGGGGGCTGGACTTAAAACCGTATTAATTGACCGTTACGATAGATATCCGTCGTTTAAGGAGTGCCCTCGAATCAAAGACCTCTCAGAACTGATAGATATTATTTAAGTCTTTATCTAAATGAACTTAAAAATAGTTGACCGGGAAAAATTTATGCTAAATATTCTGTTGGTTAGTGAAAGGGTGGTTATTTAACCTTGTTGATAATGCCACAATGTGGACATCTGACAGTTGTTGCCTTAAATTTAGGAGGTAGTCTGAACCTGGTGCCACATTCACAGCGAATGGTGCGGTAGTTGCTCTGTGCCCATAACAGATTTGATACTTCACGGGTTCGGTCAATCTTGTCCTGTTTCTCTCCTGCTCTCTCTGGTTCGGCAGCACGGATGTTTACGGCTCCGGTTGGCATAAGGGCAGAAGGTGGAATTATTCCTCTTTTTGTAGTGTGCATCTGCTGGTAAGCATTATTATAATCGGAGAACGAAGCTCCTCCTGCCATCGAGCGCAGAATGTGTACTCTTTCTGAAATTGGAGGGTGAGTACTGCTGAGGTTACTGGCAGCCATTCCTTTTTTGCGAAAAGGATTAATAATGTACATTGGTGCTGTAGCCTTATTGGCAGAACTAAGCTGGCTGGTTGAGCTGCTTATCTTCTCTAGTGCCGATGCCAGGCCTTCGGGATAGCGGGTGTAAAGGGCTGAACTGGCATCTGCCAGGTACTCTCTTTTTCTGGAGACAGCAAAATAAATAAGCTGTGCCAATATAGGCGCCAGAATCATCAGGATGATAGCCACAGCCATGATTATTAGTTGGGCTGAACCTCCTCCTCCAGAGGAAGATCTTCTTCTTCCTCCAGTCATACCGCCGAATAATAACATGCGAGAGGCGTACCATGAGAGAATAACGATGGTCCCCAATAGAACGCTGCACATGGTCATAAGCAGTACGTCTCGATTATTTATGTGTGATATCTCGTGAGCAATTACTCCCTGAAGTTCATCACGATTGAGCTTTTGTAAAAGGCCAGAAGTAACGGTTATTGCAGCCTTTTCAGGATTACGCCCGGTGGCGAAGGCATTTGGTGCAGGATCATCGATGATATAGATATCAGGCATTCTTGTCAATCCCGAGGCAATTTTCATTTCCTCAACTATATTGTATAGGCGAGGAGAATCATCACGGCTGATTTTCTTAGCCTTGGACAAAGAAAGTATGAGATTATCTCCCTGGAACAGGGCGACCAAGTTCATTACTGCCCATATAAGCAGGGCGATTACCAGTCCCGCAGTTGGGCTATCAAGGAAATAAAGTCCCAGGATATAGCCAATAGAGAGCAACAATAGCCCCATTCCAATCACCAGTATTACTGACCTTCGTTGATTTGCCCGAATCTGTTCCCACATAATTTTAAATTACTTCTACTTAGCTGAAACTAACTTTTGGAGCCTCTCTCTCTGCCGCAACGGTTACTTCGAAAAACTCTCCTGCCTTGAAACCTGTCATGTTGGCTATTATGTTTGATGGAAACATTTGAATCTTATTGTTTAATTGAAGGATTGCGTCATTATAAAACTGACGTGAAAAACCTACCTTATTCTCTGTAGAGCTTAGTTCTTCCTGCAATGCCAGGAAGTTCTGGTTAGCTTTCAGATCAGGGTAGTTCTCAGATACAGCAAGCAGACGTGATAAAACAGAACTGAGCTCACCTTCTGCTTTTCCCCGTGCTGCTGCCCCGGAAGATGATGCCTGCTGTGCCAGGTTACGAGCCTTGGTAACCGCCTCAAGGGTTTCTCTCTCATGTTTCATATACCCTTTGGCCGTTTCTACCAGGTTTGGGATCAGGTCGTGGCGCCTTTTCAGTTGCACATCTATCTGTGCCCAGGCGTTCTTTGTTCGGTTGCGTAATCTTACCAGGCTGTTATAAATGCTAAAGAAAGCAATTGCAATGATTACTACTAGCCCAATTAATATATATACTGCTGTCATAGTTACCCCTCCATCATTATTATCTATGTTTGTTTATATGATTGTTATTTCTATGTGTATTAACCTTATACAGGATTATTGCTGGGCCTTAAATACATCTCCCAGAAAGGCAATAACCTGACGTTGAGACGCTGATCCCTCATTTGCCTTTGCCGATAATTGCTTTAACAATTGGGTAAGCTCTCCTCCATCGAACCACATTCCATCTCCCTGTGGACAGATGTCAATAAGAATCCTGTTGTTCTCACCGATTGTGGTTTTCTTCATTTTAGAGCCACATATTGGACACCTTCTCTTCTTTTCGGGGGAATCTGCCTCAGGGGCGTTTTGCATATCCTTTAGTAAAGAGCCGCCGCTGTCAATATCAATACTTTGTAGAAGAAGGTCCATTTCGCCTGCATCGAACCATACCCCATTGCATTCGGTGCAGTAGTCGAGTTCGATATTATCGTGCTCAACTACTATCATATCGCTCTTACAGGTTGGGCAAATCATAATAGTTCAACTCCATTCGCATATCGCTAAAGTTTAGATTTCCTGACAGTCTGTGTCAAATAAATATATAATGATTAAATTATAAAATAAAAACATTATAAAAAAATATAAAGT
>CAYPSP010000030.1:0-9732 GCA_964413335.1 uncultured Dehalococcoidales bacterium | reverse complement strand
ACTCAGAGAATGAGAGGCAACATGTTTACTACGAATGAATTAATTGAACCAGCAGTCGATACAGATTACGACCTGTATTTTGGACCGGCTCATCCAGGATCCGGCAATTTTGGGGTGAAATTAAGGGTTGACGGTGAAGTAATAGTTTCTGCACGGGCTGACCCTGGATATTTGCATAGAGGCTTTGAAAAGCTCATGGAGTATAGATTACCATTGCAGAATGCTGTGTTATCAGATAGGCTTTGTGTACTGGAGCCGCTAAATTGGAATCTGGTACATGCGGAGGCTGTTGATGAGTTGATGGGAATAGAACCACCAGAACGAGCCAAGTATTTAAGGGTAATAATGGCAGAACTCTCTAGAATCCAATCACACATGATATGGTATGGTGTTTTTTGTATTGGTACTGGCTTCGATAGTGGATTCAAGATAGCCTTTGGGTATCGTGATTATATATTGGATATATTTGAATTAATTACTGGGGGGAGATTATACCCGGCGGGATATATTTGTCCAGGGGGAGTGAGGAGAGATATACCAGAGGGTGGAGAGGAAAGAATACTGGAAGCCTTAAAAAAAGCAGAGGAAATGATAAGATTTGAAGAAATGGAAAACCCAACGCTTCTGAGTAGAAGTAAGGGTGTAGGAGTTTTAGAACCAGAAGATGCAATAAGACTGGGTGCAACAGGACCAGTCATTAGGGCTTCAGGAATTGCTATGGATGTGCGGAGAGATGACCCATATGAAGTATATGATAAATTGGATTTTGAGGTGCCTGTTCGAACTGAAGGCGATGCTTATGCGAGATATCTGATTGGAATAGAAGAGATGAAACAATCTGTCAAAATAGTGCGGCAGGCATTAGATGAATTACCAGCTGGTGAGGTGATAGTGCCAGAGCTCCGAAAACCTAAATTGAATGCTAAAATTCCGGAGGGAGAGGTATATGTACGCAATGAGGTGGCAAGAGGCGAAGGTGCAATGCATATGGTAAGTAATGGAAGCAAGTATCCATATAGGGTCAAGGTGAGAGGGCCTGACTTTCTAAACATGATACCTGTCCTTGAGCATTTACTTGAAGGTGCACAGATAGCAGATGTGCCTGCTATATACTGGAGTTTGAATGTTTGTCCAGCTGATATGGATCGATGAGTTAAAATGAAAACATTAGTAGTATTTAAGTTGTTAAAGAATATGGTTTCAAAACCAATGACTGTTCAGTTTCCGAACGAAAGCATCCCTATCCCTGAAAAATATAGAGGCGAGCAAGTGTGGGATAGTACAAAGTGCACTTCTTGTGGGCTTTGTTCGAGGATTTGCCCTAACAGAGCAATAGAAATGGTAGAGGCCCCCCCGGAGTATAAAGAAAAATTTGCAAAGAAATATCCAATGATAGATGTGGGGAAGTGTTGTTTTTGTGGTTTATGCCAGGATATATGCCCTACTGAAGCACTTACTTTGAGTAAGAACTTTTTTCTCTCTACATTTGACCCATCCACGACTATCAATATGCCCTTTCCCAAGCCTGTAGAATTAAAAGCTGATTAAATTATTTCAACTGGTAAAATTGGCAATGACTGCCTGACCCAGGGAAATGCCCCCATCGTTGCAAGGTACTTGTTTGTGGGTCAGTACCTTGAAGTTATCCTTTTCAAGCAGATTTACAGTTTTTTGCAGGAGAAGACGATTTTGAAATACACCGCCAGTCAATGCCACTTGTTTAATACCGGTCCTGATTGATATTAAATTGCACATCTTACTGGCTATATCAGCAATGGTATTGTGGAATTTGATGGATATCATTGCTTGTGAGATTCTTTTATCCATGTCTTCGAGAATTGCTGAAAATAGTTTACTTAGCCTCACAATAATCATGTTGGAGTCTTCCAGTAGCTCATAAGGGTAACTTGCAGTAGTATTACAATAATTTCCATCATAGGCTGCCATTTCAAGTTCTATTGCAGCTTGGCCTTCGTAATCTACTATCTCCCTAATACCTATTAGCGCAGATACTGCATCAAACAGGCGTCCCATGCTGGAAGTCAATGGTGAGTTAAGTTCCCTTTCTATCTGGCTCCTGATAATATTAATCTCAGTATTATTAATAATAGAAGAGAGAGTTGTATGGGGTTCTCGGTTTCCTTTTTCTTGATATTTAATACTTTGGCTCAGACTGATGGCTTTCTCCAATACGTTTTCACCTAGTAATTTGAGCAGGTAAGCAACGGTTATACGATATGGTCTTTTGGTGGCAGCATCACCTCCCGGTAATGGCAGATATTCCAGGTGACCTATTCTGTTGAAGCTGTTATAGTCAGCTACCATAAATTCCCCTCCCCAGATATTTCCATCTGGTCCCCATCCAGTGCCATCCAGCACGACTCCAATTACTGGAGATTCTATGCTGTTATCTGCCATGCAGCTTGCAATGTGAGCGTGATGGTGTTGTATACCGATGGTATTTATACCTGAGTCACCAAGATCTCTTGCGTACCTGGATGACATGTAGTCTGGATGCAGGTCATGGGCTATAATCTCTGGATGGATGTTAAATAGATGCTCATATAAAGAAATAGTAGTAGTGAAATGCTCCAGAGTTTCTATGTTTTCCATGTCTCCAATGTGCTGGCTAACAAAAGCATAGCTATCTCTGGTCAAGCAGAATGTATTTTTTATCTCAGCCCCGCAGGCAAGCAATTGTCTGGCTTGAAATTTAAGGTGAATAGGATAGGGGGCATAGCCCCGTGCCCTCCTAACTAGCTGTACCGTTTCTCTTTCCACTATTGCGACGCTATCGTCGTAGCGGGAATAAATATCCCGGTTGTGAAGTAGGAAATAATCAGCGATGCCTGTAAGTCTTCGAAGGGCTTCATCATTATCTTTAGCTATAGGCTCTTCACTAAGATTACCACTGGTCATTACGATGGGAAAACCAGTATCTCTGACTAGAATGTGATGTAGTGGAGTGTAAGGCAGCATGATGCCAAGATATTTTTGATGTGGGGCAACCTCTTTAGCTATGGGTGAAAATTTCTTCCATTTGATGAGTACTATCGGGCTTTGGGCCGAGGAAAGCAATATTTCCTCTTCTTTTGATATATTACAGTATTCTCTGGCTTCATTAAGGTCCTTGACCATTATTGCGAATGGTTTATATGGTCGATGTTTCCGTTGGCGAAGAGTAGTGATCGCCGATTCGTCGTTGGCATTACAGGCAAGCAGAAAACCCCCTAATCCTTTGACAGCAATGATTTTGCCTTTCTCAAGTAACTGGCTTGCACGAAGAACAGGGTCTGAACAACTTATAATGTCACCACTTGCATTTACCAGTTTAACGACAGGGCCGCAGTTGGGGCAGGCATTAGGTTGTGCATGGAAACGGCGGTTCAGGGGATTATCATACTCTGCTTGGCATTGTGGACACATCTGGAATTGTCGCATGGTGGTTTTGGCACGATCGTAAGGGATACCATCAATTATAGTGAAGCGTGGCCCACAATTAGTGCAGTTGGTAAACGGATAACGGTAGCGCCTGTCTTGTAAATCTAGAATTTCATTTAAACAATTCTGGCAGGTGGCAATATCGGGAGAGATAAGCTGATATTTTCCTTCTTCGGCAATGCTATGCCGTATCTCAAATATTTTATGACCGGATGGTTGATGAAAGCTTATGCTTATGTTTTCTATGTGGGCAAGTGGAGGGGTTTCAGATTCTAGCGCCTGTTTAAACAGCTTGATTGCTCTACTTGGACCCTCAATTTCAATCTTTACAGCTTCAGAGCTATTAAATATCCACCCTTTCAGGTTGTATCTGGAAGCAAGACTATAGACAAATGGTCGGAATCCAACTCCTTGAACAACACCTCGAATACTTATGCGAGCTAATGTGAGCGCATTATTTGGAACATTCATAACCTGAGAATACTCTAATGTTTGATGCCTAAACCTATATCGCTATGCGCAAATAGATTTGGATAATACAGCTAATAATTATACATCAATGGTGTTTTTAGTTTCATTTTCCAACCAAGTGCACCATTCTTCGATTCCGGAACCAGTCTTGCAAGAAATTTCAAAGATTTTCAACTTTGGGTTCAGGTTCAACAAAGTTTGTTTGTATAATTTCATGTTAAAATCAACGTACGGTAGAAAATCAATTTTGTTTATTAATACTACATCAGCATTGAGAAAGATTAATGGATATTTAATTGGTTTATCATCGCCTTCCGGTAAGCTTGAGATAACAACTCGTTTATGTGCTCCTAAGATGAATCTAGAGGGACAGATTAGGTTGCCAAGATTTTCAATGAATAGTAAGTCTATATCATTCAGAGGCAGCTTTGGTAGAGTTTGATTGACTACATTGGCGATTAGTGAGCAGGCTATTGAATAGTTTTGTGTATTTATTTGTATAACAGCCTTGGCTACATCTTTCATTTTTTCAGCATCTACAGAGGAAGCAACATCACCTTCTATAACACCTATATTATATTTGTTTTTTAGTCGGGATATAGTAGCTAGAATTAAGCTGGTCTTTCCGGCACCTGGAGATGCCATAATATTTACAGCCATTACCTTGTTGCTATCCAGTAACTGTCTATTTGTATTAGCTACGGTGTCGTTGACCGACATTATGTCCTGGACAACTTCTATCTTATTCATTCTACCTCCAAGTCCTTAATATAAAATTCCTGTCCACCTATAACTTCCATGCTTTGACTTTGGCAATTAGGGCATGTCCAGATCATTCCTTCGGGAGATACTATGGTTGAACAATTACGGCAACGGAATTTGGCTGGAATAATATCGAAATCAAGCTTTGACCCCTCAGCGATTGTATCCTTACTTAGTGTTTCAAAATAAAACTCGATACAATCAGGTACAAAACCTGATAATTCACCGATGACTACACTAATTTTAAGTATCTTGGTTGCTTGTACTTCCGCTGCTTTAGTCAAGGCGATATTAATAATGCTTTCAGTTACACCCAATTCATGCATTTTATATATATACTTACGATAATGTTATAGTACTATAGCATGAAAGAGATGATTCTGGCTGTGGGTAATACCATGAGAGGTGATGATGGTATAAGCTCCTATATTGTGGAGCAGGTTAATAAATCTGTTAATGAAGCGGATGGGAAAACTAATAATTCTACAAATATCTTAAAAGGGTTGGAGAAAATAGCTATAGATTGTGGCACTATTCCAGAGAATTACACCTCTGTTATTCGGAAATATAAACCAGATATACTGGTATTGATAGATGCGGCTGAAATGGGATTAACACCTGGCTCATATCGTATTGTAGCGCCAGAACGTATAGGAGTCATGACTATTTCGACACATGGTATGCCGCTTTCTTTATTTGTGTCGTATGTAAAACAGTTTTGTAAAACAGTGTTATTGCTTGGTGTTCAACCTAGAAAGATGGATTTTAGTGAAAATTTATCACCAGAGCTTTATATAGCAGGTGATGAGATTGCCAAGATAATAGTAAGTGGAAAGTTCAGTGACATAACGGAATATCATCCATGAAACCATGTGGAATACTATAGATAAAACCAAAAAACATCAATATCAATGTGTGACTATCAGTTCGTCTGCAAATTTATCTTCATTAGAGAGCATAAATTCATCTGTCATGGATAGACAGTGTGTTGGACAGATATCGTTACATTGCGAACAGAAACAGCATCGTGAAACAAATATCTTTATTTTTTTCTCTTCAGGGATGAACTCAATAGCCTTAGTGGGGCATACTCTAATACATAGTTTACATCCGGTACAGGATTCCTTGTGATAAGCTATTTTGCCTCTGTATCTATCAGGTACTGCAACCGGATTAATTAGGGTAATGCTCTTATCTCCAACTTTTTTAAGAAATTCTGTGGCTGATTCAGGTGCATATTTTGCCGGAAACATGTTTGTCGCTGGACGTAAAAAAAGCTGTTTAAGTAATATTTTTATCATTTTCATGGCTTGATTCTAAATTATCACATCTAATAGAATAAATACGAGCCCTACTAAACTAACTGCACTCATTATTAGCAAATAGAACTTGCTAGCTTGGTCAATTTTAAAACGAGCTACTGATGCACGTACCAATATTACGCAGATAAACATTATCACAAATACCTTGAGAAGGAAGAACAGTACATCCAATATTACTGCAGGCACGGTTGCAGTGATACCAAGTATAGGTGATAGATTATAGGGGAAGAATATAGCAACTACCAATGACACGACAGCGAATGATTTAATAGCATTTGATAAATAGAACAGTGCTAGATTCCTACCAGAGTACTCTACTAGTAAACCTCCTGCAAGTTCAGTATCTGCCTCAGCCATATCAAAGGGAATCTTGCCGAGTTCGCCAGGGGTAACTATCAACATGGAAAAAACTAGTATTAATAAGCCTACTACTCCCAAGGGACCTACCAACCCCCATATTGGATGTGCTGCCATAGTGGATAACATAAAAGGGTTCAGGTCGGTTATTAATCCAATACGCCATGCAATCACTACGATAGACATAGCTAGCGGGAATTCGTAACTCATCATCATGACCATTTCTCTCTGGGCACCTACAGTGGCATATGGGGAACTTGAGGAAAAACCCGCAACAACAAGTGCCAGTGAAGGGATGGTTAACAGATACATTACTACTATTGCATCACCGAAGCCACTCAACATTGCGGTCTGGCCAAACAATGGAATATAGAGTAATAGAGATATTGACCCTACAAGGCAAAGGATTGGAGTTGCCTTGAAAAGCCATGCGATAGCACTATCGGGAATGATACTTTCCTTAATCATTAGCTTGTCAACATCTCGAAATGGCTGAATAATGGGAGGTCCAACTCTTCCCTGCATGTGTGCTACCAGCTTACGGTCTACACCAAGGTAGAGAAGTCCAAATATGGCACCAAGAAACGCGATAATGACAGGTCCAGCGATCAATACTATTATATTCAATAGAGTATTAGCTAACAAGGTTTTTTTCTAACCTCCTTGTTTTCATTATAGATAGCTTATGTAAATCCTCGTTATCAAGAGAGAATTTTCTACCACTACTAATATCTACAACCATTGCCCTGTTGGTGCAAGATATACAGGGATCAATGGAAGCAAAACTTATGGGAACATCTGCGATTTGTCCTCCCTTTAGCATCAATGGTATTGGCATGAGATTAGCATAAGTTGGTGCTCTTACTTTCCAATTGGACAGGGTTTCTTCTCCAGCAGTCATACGTACATAGTGAAAACACTCACCCCTGGGTGCTTCACATCTACCCAATCCTTCACCTTCTGCCTTTTTGAGCGTAGATAGTAGTCTTACTAACTTTGGTTCTGAAGTTATCTCTCCAGCGGGCATCTCTTCCAGACAACGATCTATGATATCAATAGACTGTTTTACCTCCAACAGACGAACAATTATTCTGTCGTAAACGTCACCTACTACAGTTCCAGTAACTATATCAGGAGTAATGGCCTTTATATCTAAATCAGCATAAGCCCCATAGGCTTGATCTTGCCTGACGTCCTTGGGTACACCACTAGCTCTGACCGTGGGACCTGCTACCGAATATTTTAAAGCATTTTCTTTAGTAAGTATCCCTACGTTTCTGGTACGGAGCTTAATAGTTTTGTCATCTAAAAACACTGTTTTCAATTGACCGAAAATTGACTTGTAGTAATCTAAAGACTGTCTAATTCTAGGGAATTGCTCTTTAACGATATCACGACGAACACCACCTATCATATACATAGCTTTGGTATTACGGTGGCCAGTAATATATTCGGTGAGATCCATAATCTCCTCTCGAACACGCCATACAAGGTAGAATACTGAGTCAAAGCCGATTTCATGAGCGGCAACGCCAGCCCATAAAAGATGCGAATGTATTCTCTCAATTTCTGCAACTATTGTTCGAATATAATCTGCTCTTTTGGTTACCTCAATATTAGCAGCACGTTCGCATGCTTGTACGAATGAAAATGGATGAGATGCAGAACATATTCCACAAATTCGTTCTGCCAGATAGATATTTTGAATAGCATTATTACGGTTCATGCCTAGCCATTCAATCCCACGATGAACCTGTCCTGCTATTATATCTACATCCAGTATCTCTTCACCATCAATGGTGAGGTCAAGGCGGACTGGTTCATGTACAGCAGGATGGATTGGCCCTACTGGAATGGTAAAACTTGTTTTTGTTAGTACTTCACTCATGTTTTATTCCCTGTCGTCCCGGCAAAACTCTGGTCATTTCTGGTTTTAAGCCAGCTTCATCATTTCTCCAGGGATAAACACCTGCCGGGAAATCATCTGGTAAGAATAATCGCCTGTTATCGGGGATACCTGTCACCTCTACACCCATCATTTCTTGAGTTTCACGTTCTGCAAATATTGTACCTGGTAAAATATCGGTAATGGTTGGTATTTTTAAATCGTTTTTAGGTAACATTACAGTCAATAAAATTGATATCTCTTTAAGATGCAGGCCATAATATATTGTCATATGGTATATCAGTTCTACATTATCCCCTCGGTCACTGGAAGATATTACAATAAAATGTGGATCCTCCTGCAATTTACAAACATGTTTGATTGCGTCTCTAAATGCTTCTCTATTTACAACTATTGAAATGGAGGTGAACAGGTTTGCTTTACTAGCAACTTCTTGTCTAAATATCGTGGAGTCCACCAAGTCTTTACCCAGAGAAGACTTAAAGCTCTTTACTATTTCCTCAGGTGAAAGTAGATTCATTATGCTACTTTTTCCTTGACTGGTTTTTCAAGTTTTAACCAAGCTTTAACAACTCCGTCAATAATTGCCTCCGGCCTGGAAGGGCAACCGGGAACGTATACGTCCACTGGTATAATTTGGTCTACCGGACCTGACAAATTATATGACTCATGAAAGACAAGGCCTTCTACCCCACAATTTCCAATCACTATCACCATTTTGGGTTCAGGTACCTGGTCATAAATCCGCTTTAGCCTGGGAGCCATCTGATTAGTTACGGGGCCTGTTACCAGAAGTACATCCGCATGGCGTGGGGAGCCGACAAGCACTATACCAAATCGTTCTATATCGTATCGGGGAGTAAGCGTCGCAAGAATCTCAATATCACAACCATTACATGAACCAGTGTTGAGATGGTAAACCCATAACGCTCTTTTAAATGATTTAAGACCCATGCCATCTCCTTGGATAAAAATTACTCATAAACAAATAATAACAAAAATTATCCTGAAATAAAGACAATTAATGCCGTTAGTGCTATAAGGCTTACGAACCATAATAAGTAGTCGTTAATTATTCCAGTATGCGCATTAATAGTAGGCTCATAATATCGTTTTAACGCCTCAAAAAAGCCCCAGTACATATTATGTGCTTTAATATGGAGTTTTTCAGGGTCCGGTTCCTCTTCACCAGCAAGGAATATCTTTGTCTGGGCTGTACCTTTCTTGTATCTACTCTCTCCTCTATTTCTAAAAACAAGAACGACCAGAGATAATAAAATGAGCGAGAATAATAAAATTACTGGACTCCAGAAATATAATGCGCTCATTATAGTCCTCCCATGACACCGGAGATATATCCTGCCTGGTTTATCAATGAATCAGTAGCGGGGTTGACAATAGTGTTAACAACAACATTGGGGAAGAGGCTAAAGAAAACAATTAACACAGCTAATATACCCATACCTATTAGCA
>CAYPSP010000029.1:0-9920 GCA_964413335.1 uncultured Dehalococcoidales bacterium | reverse complement strand
CTAGGTCTGGGTCGACGTAAGTCATTTCCATCCCCCTGCCGAAGCGAGAGTGGTCCAAGCGGTATATTAGGAAACCCATGACGACGACAATAATCCAGCTTATGGGCATCAAATAGGGAATGCTGGGAATACCAAAAAGCCCAGCTGCGCCACCCAAGGCCTTCGTATTTCTAACCACCGCTTGTGCTATACCAATGAATCCCAAAGTTACTACAACAAGGGTAAAAGCTGGCACTCTAGCAAGCCTGAGTGCTGGTAGGAAGGCAAAAAATGTCCCCACGAGTATAGCTACAGGCGCTGCCAACCACACGGGCCAACCTAACTGCAAGTAGGCATAGGCACAGAAGTAGGCGCTAATGCACATGGTATAGATACAACCCATGTTAAGTTGGCCATTGCGGTAATTTACATACATACTCCAACTTAGGAGGATAAATATCGCTACGAACTGAAGAAAATAATGTAGGCTACTGCTCATACTCTTCGCCTTCCTTTAGTGCTTCCTACAAGAGCTATATTTTGACCCCAAACAATCCCTGTGGTTTAAACCCGACAGCTATTATTATCATGGCAAAGCTGATTGCCTCTGACCAATCCCCTGGCAAGTAGGCTAGTACCATAGTTTCGCCGAATGCTAGAATAAGTGCACCATACAACCCTCCTCTTAAATTACCGAGGCCGGCAAACAGTGCAATAGCTAGTATTTTTATCCATAAATTCCCCGATAGTGCACCTGACGCCCAACCCAGGGACATGTCCAGAAATATGGACGAGATACCTGCCAGTAACCCAGCGATTCCCCAGCTTAGAATAGTAGTTTTGGTAATCGGAATACCAAGAATGCGGGCGACAACGGGTTCTTGAGCTGCCACCCTAAGTGATATACCTTGCTTGGTGTGGTATAGTAACCACGAAAGTATAAGCATAGAAGTAATAGCCCCCACCACTGTAAGGAATTGGCCAACAGTGACTGAAGTTAGCCCATGTGCTATGAGGGCCTCTTTGCCTGTAAAGCTTCTGGGAAAGCCAATAGCTAGTCCCATATTGAGTTGGCGACCCATTATATCCGAAAATATCATGGTCATTCCCAAGGTTACAACAAAAGATATTACAAGGGCATGTTGCCTCACCAGAGGTCGTAAAATGCGCTCTGAGATAAGGCTCATACCTACGGCCGAACTAACAGCGGCAACTATAGCGAGAGGTATATTGTTACCCGTTGCCTTTAGTACCATCCAGCAGATGTACATGGACATCACTACGGTATGGGGATAGGCAGCGTTGAAAATTCCACCAACTAGAAGTATCAAATTAAAGCCCGTTACTAGCAAAGCATAGATATTACCAAGTACTAAGGCATTTATAACTTGGGCTATAAAGACTTGCATAAGCTACTCCACTCCATTACCAAGACGACTTTGATACCTCCGGGAAGCTGATTTTAGCTTCATCATTACTTTTATCCCTCTTCCTTAACTTTCTATTGGCTGCCCTCACTAGATGAGGCAGTGCTTAGGCTATCCATTCCAAGATAAGCTTGCTGTACTGCGGGGCTACGAGCCACATCACTAGATGCCCCAGAGAGGATAACACTGCCTTTATCAAGGAGATAAACCCGGTGGGCACATTCTAGTACCTTGTGTGCATTTTGCTCACTCAGCAGTATCGTATATCCTTCACTGTTTAAGCCCGCTATGGTTTTGAAGAGCTGTTTCACTATCACTGGCGCTAGCCCCAGAGAAGGCTCATCCATCATCAGCAGCCTAGGCCTCGACATCAGTGATCGTCCGATGGACAGCATCTGTTGTTCACCACCACTCAGAGTACCCGCCTGTTGGCTACGTCGCTCACTTAAAATAGGAAAGCGCCCATATATGTGCTCCAGGTTTCTGCCTAATTCACCTGCCTTAAGGTAGTAGCCCCCTAACTGTAGATTTTCTAGCACCGTCATCAACGGCACAATACCACGTCCCTCCGGCAGCAGACTTGCTCCAGAGGCTACAATTTTATCCGTAGGGCTGTGGGTGATATCTTGTCCCAAGAACTTAATCGTGCCGCCATTAACATCGTGCATAGCCAGCACTGACTCCAGTAAGGTCGATTTCCCTGCTCCATTAGCCCCGATAAGACCCACGATCTCGCCTTCGTTTACTTCAATACTAACATGATTGAGTGCCTTAACCACTCCATAAGATACAGAAAGGTCGTCTATTTTTAGAATGGTACTATTAGTCTTTGCCAATATATACTTCCAGTACCTTTGGGTCATTTTGTATTTGCCTGGGGGGACCTTCGCTAATTTTATGGCCAAAGCTAATGCAGGTAACACGATCTGAGACACTCATAACTAGTCTAACATCATGGCCAATTAGAACAACAGATATGCCCATTTCGTCTCTTACCATCTGGATAATCTTGCCCACCCGCGTTGATTCCTCAACCCCCATACCAGCAGTAGGCTCATCCAGCAACAGGAGCTTTGGCTTGGCCGCTAGCGCTCTAGCTATCTGGACAAGCTGGCGTTCTACCCAAACTAATTCCCTAGTCCAGCGGTCAGCCGAGCCAGCTAAGCCGACCAACTTCAGCAATTCCAGGCCTCGCTCCCGCATCCTCTCTTCTTGAGCAGACCGGCTACCAGGGCGGCGCAGGATTGTCCCTCGTATATCCATCTTGGTTTGAGTATGAGCACCGGTCATCACATTCTCCAATGCAGTAAGGTCCGGGCCTAACTTTCCTGCTTGAAAAGTACGGCTGATACCCAAATTGGCAATAACATAAGTTTTGAGGCCAGTAATATCATGCGAGTCAAAATATATTTTTCCTCCAGTGACAGGTAATAGGTTGGTAACTACGTTAAAGAAAGTCGTTTTCCCAGAACCATTGGGGCCAATCAGACCGTGAATCTGCCCTTTTTTCACAACAATATCTACTTCCTCAAGAGCATGAATACCACCAAAGTATTTGCTTAAACCTATGCTTTTCAATATATATCCGTCGCTCATCTATTCGTAATTCACCCTTTTCCTATGTGATAAATATAAAAACACCCGAACTTGTTAGGCAAGCTATTCAGCAACAACTTGCACGTATATATACACAGTAAACAACTATGTGATAAATATAAAAACACCCGAACTTGTTAGGCAAGCTATTCAGCAACAACTTGCACGTATACACAGTAAACAACAAGGTATAGTTTACCCTTTTTTATTTCCACATGCAAGTACTTTTAAGAGCTTTTCAGAAATAAATAATGACTAACTAGCGACCTACTTGTTTTATTATAAGATAGAATGTCTTATAGTGGTATTCTGCATTCGAATTATCATAATGTACCCCAAAAATTGGTCTATATGAGCCTTTTTAATAAGTTAATTTATCTTTGCACATATAATTACATAATAAATGGGCGAATCGATAAATATAGCTTATCATTTTCTTTACGAGGATAGTGTAATAACCTATGACGTACTCCATAAAAACTTGGCCAGAGGAAGTTCGATGTTTGTGGATTTCAGTACATTAACAGATCAGGCTACAAATATAATCAGTACTATATTGCAGTATATTGGATTGTACCTGTACAGCTATATAGACTTGGTTTGAGTAAAAATACACTGGAAAGTGCAATCACTTTTTTCAAGACGGGTAAACGAACTGTAGACCAATCAGACGGGGAAAATAGAAATGGGTATTATTGATGCATTGTCATCATGATTAGCTCAAACTCATACATTGGGGAAGATGGGCTTATATTGTTTAACCTCAGAGATAGCTTTCTCCTGTTCATGTGTATCCAGTATTCTGAATCTATCAGCAGCATCAATAATATGAGGCCAGAGACGCAAGTCACCAGGCAACGCCGCGGTAGTAATGTCCTGAGTTAAAGCGTACCAGAGGCTTTGGTCAATCTCCTTTTGTTCATTAAAAGGCTCATACCATGTCCGATACATTCGCATATTTGCTTCCCATGGTCGTTTTGCAACGGTCTTGATACCAATAGTTCCCACATCCCTTATCCGTACAATATCAAGCAAGGGAAGGAAGTCATCATAATCATTACGATGAGCTGCCAGCACCCGGTTAATTGGGAAGAGTATAGTATCAAAATCAAAACGATGTAGCGCCTCAATCTGGACAAACGGTCGATGCCCGGTTATGCCAATATGTCGTACAAGGCCTTGCTCTTTTGCCTCCAGGACTGCCTCCAGTGCTCCCATAGGCCCAAGAACAACATTTAGTGTTTCCAAGTCATTTACAGCGTGAAACTGATACAAGTCGAAATAGTCCACTTTTAGCATCTCTAAAGATCGCTTGATACTTTCCCAGGCTCCGGTCTTACCTCTCTCGGTTGTTTTACAGGCGAGAAATACTTCTTTGTGATGCTTCTGCATCCATGGTCCCAAACGAAGCTCTGCTTGCCCGTATCTAGGTGACACATCAAAGTGATTAATACCGTGATCAATAGCTAATTCGATGGCAGTATCAGCTTCTGGCTGTGACACTTGCCAGAGGGCAGCACTGCCAAAAGTAAGAATGCTGCTCATATGCTCTGTTTTACCAAGTCTTCTCTTTATCATGTACATAGCTCCTTATTAAAAGTAATATTGTTTAGATCAACTATTATAATAATATTAAATTTAGCTGTCATTTATTTTCAATAATTATATCTAGAATCGTAATTGATCTGCACCCCAAAATCTCTCACTTCATCTGGAGCAGTTTTTAGGGGACAGATCACGCTAGAGCATTAAATACATCTTGAAGAGCTCGAATAAGTGCTTAGGCAAATGTTAACTGAAGCTGGTTTATCACTCTAAAACCAAGAAGCGATTTACTGTGATTGAATTTGTAGCGATTTCAATAGTATTATGCGTATGTAATGATTAAGAGGCTTTCTGACAAAGACACAACAACTATCTACAACATCATAAACGTAGCAGCCAGTGTCTATAACGGTGTCATACCAGATAACTGTTATCACGAGCCATATATGCCTGAAAAAGAACTCCAACACGAGATGGCAAGCATGACCTTCTTCGGTTGGGAAGAAGCAGATAAGCTAGTAGGGGTAATAGGTTTACAACCCATTGAAGGAGTAACACTTATCAGGCATGCCTATGTATTACCTGATTATCAGAGTAAGGGCATTGGCAGCAGACTCCTCGACCATATCAGGCAGATGACAAAGTCCAGGCACTTACTTGTCGGCACTTGGGCAGATGCTAATTGGGCGATTAACTTTTACAAAAAGCATGGATTTATACTTATGCCTAATAAAAACGAGCTTCTGCAAAAGTACTGGGATATATCCCAACGTCAGGTCGAGACCTCCGTTGTTCTTGCGATTGAAGTATAACAGTCTGGACAATTATTACTGTATCTTAAAGCACTACGAACAATTTGGTTGAGTGAAGGAGGAGACTAGACTCGTTCCCCAGATTTCGATATTCCTATCCACCTAGGAGTTCTATTCATATATTCACGATAAGCGTTGCCATACTGGCCGACAAGGAAACGTTCTTCTGCAGGAACAACAATATGGAAGAAGGCTATCCATAAAATAGCGCACAGCATAATAACCCAGGAAGCACAGACAATGCCTATGCTCAGGTTAAGCAAGAAGCCGCTAAAGTATATAGGGTGTCTTAAAATCCGGTAAATCCCACTGGTAAATGGCTTATCAACTGGGGTAGTGGCAAAGCTTATAGTAGTCATTAGGCTCATAACCAAAGCTGAGATGAAAATAACAAGACCTATATAAAACCAAGCATTACCTATTTGCAACGGCAGGAAAATAGAGTAGATAATAGAAAAAGGCATTATTACCACATGAGTTGAAAGGGCTAATATCCTCTCCTTTTTCTTATTAAAGAGTACGAATTGAGATGTCCTCTTTGTTCTTATTTTTAGTTCTTCACTCACAAAAAATTAGGGATAATCATTGACAAAAACTGTAATACCCAGATTCCTTGAAAGTTGATAATGTTCGAGCCATCGTAAGCAGTATTCATTTCACCATTCACAACACCATTCTAATTGAAATGATGTCTGTGAAACACACAACTTCAGCGTCCTAAAATGTAATCATTCAAAATACGAACTGTAGTATTGCTCTCTTCAAGTTGCACTCCAAGCAAGTCCCTCATGGAGATTATACCAATCGCCTTCTCTTGGGCATCTACGATAGGAATGTGCCTGATTCTGGCCTCTTTCATGATATTGATGGCATAACTCAGATCATCTTCGAGTTTGGCTACGACTACTCTTGTCGTCATAACATCTTGTATCTTGGTTTTGTCCAGGTCTTTGCCGCCAGTGAAGCATCTTCTCACTATATCTCTTTCAGAAATAATCCCTAGAAGCTTACCCTCTTCATCGCAAACCATAATTGAACCTCTGTCATACTTGGCCAGCTTGTGAACGGCTGCCATAACCGTTTCGCTTGGCTGCACAGTCACTGCAACGCGATTTTTAGCATCCTTCGTATTCAATAAATCACCCAATGTCATATTTATAGCTCTCCTAGAACTAGAAAAACCGAATTTCTAATGTTTATCGCGAGTAATTGTTATGACAATACTGGGGTCGGATGTCAATATGAGACATCAGTCTTTCTATTTTAGCTGACTTTGGTATCCATTAAATCCATCCTACCTCACCTTTCAACAATACGATAGAGTGTAGAATCAGGTAACAAAACATGTTTTTGGACGCTAAATAATCTGCTCCCCGAACAGTGGAACAGAACTAAAAATCATGCATTGAGAGGCAACCAAGCACACAGAAGATGATGGGAAATCCCAAATTGAAACCAGCCTGATAATAACTGTTTGCCAGGCTTGGAGGTTTGAAAAGCTAACTTTTTACCGAATCGATGTGAAACGAAGAGCAAAAGTTACTCCTGTATTTTTCAATCCTAGCGAAAGCATATAATATTGTCCTTGACAGGTTAAATTTACGAAGAGTGAAGCGAACACCACTGTTATGACAGGATAGAAGCAACCTTAAGATTGGGTACTGCTATGGTCAGGCACTTGACACCAACCTGTAAGCACATTAAAGTTCCAGTATATTGAATGGCTGGTTTAACCGGAAGACAGAAACGTAATTAAAATATTCATTTATAGGAGTCTATGCTATGAATAGTTATGCCCGTAAGCCTAATCATTTATGCTCACCCAGTGATATCAATACCACCTTTGGAAAAGCAGAAAGCCAACATTACTCGGAACGAATTGACGCCGATGTGGCAGTACTTGGAGTTCCATTTGACATGGGGCCGGGATATGAACCGGGGCAGAGTTTCGGACCTCAGGCAATCAGGGAAGCATCAGCACATTATGCGTTTAGACAAGGTGGCTTCTATGAGTATGAAGACAATGCTATATATTTATCCAAGAAAACTCATGTCGTAGATGCGGGAGATGTGGACATCATTCCTACGGATACCGAGAAAAGCTTCCCAAAAATAAAGGCGGCCGTTAATAACATAGTTAAAAGTAACGCATTGCCTGTCATGCTGGGTGGCGACCATTCAATCACGGCGCCGTGCGTGGCTGGCTTTGCAGACAGAGGCCCGGTCCATGTTATCCAATTCGACGCTCATCTGGATTTTCTCGAGGAACGTTATGGGACACGTTACTGCAGAAGCACTCCAATGCGCCGTTGTTCCGAGATGAACCATGTTTCAGGGATAAGCCAGCTAGGCATCAGGGGAATAGGTTCAGCAAACAAGTCCGACTTTGAAGACGCCCTGGCTGTGGGGTCAACTATATTATCGGTGCGCCAGATACGACAACTGGGACTGAAGGAAACACTGGCGAAGATCCCTGATGGCGGGCAGTTCTATATTACCGTTGATACCGACGCTTTTGACGCCTCTATTGCTCCAGGCACCTGTATACCAAGTCATGGCGGGTTTCTGTACTACGAGGTAGCGGAACTATTACAGGGAATAGCTAAAAAGGGTAAGGTTGTCGGGATGGACATAGTTGAGCTTACGCCAGCCAAAGACCCTTCAGGAATTACGGCAATACTTGCGGCTCGTATCATATACGACGTCATCCGTTTTGCCTTTGAGAAATAAAAGTAATAATGCCGGAGTTCTTAAAAAGCAGGCTACCAGGAATCTTTTGGGGTAACGCCAAGAAGATAGTCTTCCTGGTATTTCTGGAATGCTGATGGAGACATACTATTACGCAGCCATTCCTCTGGCTCGCCCATAGCGGGATTTGAAGGCCTGCTGGTATAGTAGGGTATCATTGGTCGGTATATATCAAGGATTCTATTCATTTCCTTAAGAGGTTCCTTATTATGGTCAACACGCAGGTCTACCCTTGAAAGGGAGTTATCCTTGTCTTTAACAAGAAGACCTATGGAGAACAGCAAGCCGTTTATCTGCCCACCTGCATCATAACCTGCCGTAATAGCCCGCATAAGGCGGTCTTCCAGCCACTCCTCCTGTGAATCCTCGAAGGCATCAGCCATTGCTTTTACTACAGCTTCCCCTACAAGTCCATTTCCCATAGCCACGTAATTCTTTTTAACTATCTCACCATACCATTTAAAGTTTTTGTTACCACTACGTGCGGCACTGTTGCCGTCCCTGTCAACTATTCCAAGCTGACGCATCTCGGGTTCAGTATCAGTCTCCTCCAGTTCTTTAAGCACTTTCGGCGCAGA
The DNA here is from genome assembly GCA_964413335.1 of uncultured Dehalococcoidales bacterium. Taxonomy (GTDB): domain Bacteria; phylum Chloroflexota; class Dehalococcoidia; order GIF9; family AB-539-J10; genus JAUUZT01. The sequence continues at coordinate 1,235 of CAYPSP010000029.1, read as the reverse complement.
ATATCCCATTTCCAAAAGCTGTATTGCCAGAGGGCCTAAACGCGGGTCAGTGAAGGCCTGGATAGAAACTGCCCCGACACCGGCTTTAACAAAGGGGCAACGACTTGCTACGGCGATTGGGCTGGTAGCAACACAGATACCAAGCATACCCGTTCGTTCACAGCGTCCAATAATGGTGAATGTATCACTTCCAAGGAATCCAACTTCACTCATAATTCCTGCCTCAACATATTAATAAATTCACTATACCAGTGACCTGCTCCCCAAAAACCGGTGTTAAAAAGGGGCTTATTCCAGAGGTTCAAGCCAATTCAGCCACGGCCGATATATGGCATATTGGTCGCCATGATGGTCATGAACTGGACGTTGGCGTTGAGTGGTAGACTAGCCATATATAGCACAGCTTTTGCTATTTCACTCACATCCATCATTGGTTCCGATTTGATTGAGTCATCAGCCTGTAGAGTTCCCCTGCCAACTCTCGAGGCGGTTTCAGTCTTTGCGTTACCGATATCAATTTGACAGCAGGCGATATCATATTTACGGCCTTCGAGTGAAGCGGACCTTGTCAGCCCGGTAATCCCATGCTTAGTTGCGGTATATGGTGCGGAGTTCGGTCGCGGTACGTGGGCCGAAACCGAGCCATTGTTAATGATGCGTCCACCGCGAGGATTTTGACTTTTCATGATACGGAATGCCTGCTGAATGCACAAAAACGTGCCGGACAAATTGACATCAACGACAGACTTCCATTGTTCAAAGGTGAGATCTTCGATTGCAGCAGACTTACCGAACCCGGCATTATTGAAAACAACATCGATGCGACCGAATGCTTCGAGGGTTTTCGAAAACAGGTTCTGAACCGCGATGGGGTCGCTTATGTCAGTAGGTACTGAGATTGCATGAGAAGCATTGTCACCTGCTTCCTTAATCGTATTCTCGAGCATGTCCCGGCGACGGCCGGCAAGCGCAACGCTATAACCATTATCCAGAAAGGCAAGCACCGTTGCCTTACCGATACCGCTCCCCGCCCCGGTGATGATTGCTACTTTGCTGTCTGAAGCCATATTCATTTCTCCTTTTCCAAATTTAAATATTCATATCGCTTTTAGAGGTATCAATACCAAGAGCGCAACTGCCAAGGGAATTATCCTACTTGTTACGCTCTTTAGCAAGTGGGTGTGCTGGCTGACCACATGGGTAACACTGGACTACGAATTTTAGAGAGTCCGTTT
>CAYPSP010000028.1:0-10427 GCA_964413335.1 uncultured Dehalococcoidales bacterium | reverse complement strand
ATTCTCTACAGCCTTCAGGAACTCGGGGTCAAGGGTCTCAAGCATTTTTAACGGATTCTCTGGCATTTTCATACCTCCTAGTAAAATTTATTCTATTATAGATTAGCAGGATTCGTTGGTAAAGATGAGAATGACACACTATATCAGTGAACTTTGAGAAAATATCCACGAAGTAAAAACCCATAGATTAATGATATAGTAAGTAAGTGTAATCTGAATCTTTAAGTATAATTTCTAATGTTTGCCCTGGACGGTAAAAAATATGGTTGATGTTACCAGTATAGAAACCATGGAGTGGAAACTTACCCGTCCTGACACCGCAGATGGAGTCTATGCCAAAACACTCCTCTCAAATAATTGCATCAAAATGGCATTGACCCGTGTCAAACCTGGTGGCAGCTTTAAGTCGCATCAAGATAACTATGGTCATCTTTTCTACTTTCTCAGTGGAGAAGGAACACTATACGTATCGGACAAGCAACACAAAATAGTACCAGGTCTGGTAGTTCATATTAATACAGGAGAATCACATGCTTATACAAATACCGGCAAGCAAGACTTAACACTTATCTCGACTAATATAATAACTCAGGCCATTTGATGTAGGCAAACTGCTTAAACTACACAATGGTTCTTGTTTTATTTCCTACCTGACAAAATAAGAATACCGAAGATAATAAGACAGATACCAATAACCCATCCTATTATGTCAGGGACAAACAGAATCAATAAACCTGCAAGAATAGCAATAATACCTATAAGTATTTTACTCCCCATGAATATCATAATATCATCCTCCTTACAAAGCATTGTGGCCTGCCAGTATGTTCTTCAGCCAATATATCAATCTCCTGCCAAGGTAATCAATTACCAAACTATATAAATAAACATATTACAATAATTTGTTGTCCAGGCAAAAAGGATGTCCATTTTCCTTGAAATGAGGCTTGTAATTATCTGCTGCATCCATTTCCTGAATCCAGCCATTTTCCATGCCCAACTCGTCAAGCACTTCAAGCGTCTCCTCATACTCTAATGCGGATATTCTTCTACACAGCTGTGGTATCCGTTTTGCCAAATGCGTTGGGAAATATTGTGACATGATACTCACCGCGATTTCAGGTGATAATTCCTTGGCTATCCATGATAATGACTTCCTGGTACCAGCGATTTGGCTTGGAAGAATAAGATGGCGTATTATCAATCCTCTCTGGACTAATCTGTTACTATCTAAAACCAAATTTTTCCCAACCTGGCGATACATCTCCTTGATAGCTTTATGGGCATAAAGCACATAATTTGGGGTATCGGAATATTTTTTTGCATACGTGCTTGAGGCATATTTCATATCAGGTAAATAGATATCTATGACGCCTTCGAGCATCCGGAGACTAGCCACTGAGTCATATGCATTGGTATTGTAAATCAATGGTAAATGTAGTCCCCGAGGAATCGCTTCCAGCACAGCTCTCACTAACTGTGCCGTAAAATGGGAAGGAGAAATAAAACTAATACTGTGACAACCCAACTCATCCTGGAGATACAGCATTTTATTTACCAGAACCTGAAAGCTGGTTTCCTTGGAAATTTGGTGTTCTGAATCTTGGCTTATCTGGTAATTCTGGCAATAAACACAGCTCATATTGCAATTACCAAAGAAAATAGCTCCTGTACCATTGGTTCCTGATATAACCGGTTCTTCTCCACGATGATCACATACAGCAGAGATAATAGGCAGATATCCAGAATGGCAATAACCATGTTTGTTTTCTAATCGGTTTACGCGACATTTTCTGGGACAATTATTGCATGATGCGAGGCGTGCCTCTAATGTCTCAGCCCTATGACTAAGCTCCCCACTATGATATAAGGCAAGATATGAAGGCTCCATCTAGTTATCAGAATATACAACTCCCCAATAGTATTGTCTATCCTAATAACAGAAAACCATAAAATCAACCTGATTGTATCTGTGGTAAACATGAAAAAACAATCCCTATCCTCTTGCCGAGATAGGAGCCAGTAATTACAATATAATTGTATAATGAAACAGAAACTGTAACCATAGCATTGGAGTGATAATGGAGAAACAAACTATTACAAAGGCAAAATTGTATCGTATTCTACACGAACAAAATACAGGCCCTGATAACTATATTAGCCTGTATATTAAGGCATCTTCTTTTTCGCGTCTTGGCGATAAAATATTATGGGAACCCGGCTATGCTACATGCAGCGAAAATGTAGCTACTTTATTAAACAATAAGATTGTCTGCAGGGAAGCAAAAAAATACGGCACAGGTATGGCTATTTTTTGGCAGGAAACAGGGCCTGTATACCTTGTCCTTCCTCCATTCCCGATTAACAAAGATAAGATTATTTTTAAAAGTTTTGAACTTTCAGTTTTACAGGAAACTATGGAGAACCAATACACTCTGGGTATTGTACTTGTAGCCTGGGGCTCATATGCCATTGGGGTTTTTCACGGTAATAGCCTTTTAAACTCAAAAGTAGGAACCGGACATATACATAAAGAACACAAGAAAGGTGGTAGCAGCCAAAAAAGGTTTGCCAGAAGAACTGAAGAGCAAAGAAAGGAATTTCTGAGGAGGGTAAGTTACAGAATAGAAGAGAAATTTAAAGGTTATACTCTGGATTTCGTATATTTTGGCGGGAACAGGCTGATTTACAAACCACTAGTGAACAATTCTAAATATCTACAAACTCAAAGCTCTAAGTTATCACAAAGAATCATCAACGTTAAATATGCAAACCAAGAGAGTTTAGAACAAAGTTTTACAGAAATAAACAAACCTCTCCTCTTCACCTTCCAAACTACAAATCTAACGATGTAGAACTTAAAATATTTATTGCGACACCAAGTGAATTACCTACAGTCGAACTACTTAAAATATGCAGGGGAAACCAATATAAATTCTAGTCCCCCCTGCAATCTTAGTCAGTATCTGTGAATTAATCGCTATATATCTAGGCTTTTCCGATTCTAAATACTTTTGTCCCACAGTTGGGGCAAACGCCCTGTACCGCAGGCCTACCATTTTTGAGAGTGATTTGTTTAGGATTCTTAATATCCACCTTGTTTCGGCATTTCATACAATATGCTGTCGCCATGTTATCCCCTCCTTTCTATGATGCCTACTATTGTTACTGCATGAACAATCCTTTGTCAATACAAAATCTCTATTTTTCGCAAATAATTACAAGAACTGCTCATTTTTTCAAGAATCATTCTACTTACTTATTCCATATCTCATATATTTGACGGAGATAAATCAGTAGCGTAGTCTATAAAACAAATAAATTGCTGGAGTTTTTCAAAATCAGTGCCTTCTTATTTTACTAAGACACTATTCACCAGTTAATAAAAAACTATTTATGTCTGAAGACCAGAGGCTAAACTATAAAATAGAATCAAACTGGGAACCATCTAATGTTTCTCAGAAGGGAACTCTGTTCGCTATCGGAATTTTTGACGGTGTACATATTGGACATCGCTTTCTGGTTAAAAAATTAAAGCAAGATGCAAAAACTACACATTCACTTAGCGGTATCATAACTTTCGACCCACATCCACAATCTGTGCTTATGCCCGGCAGTCCTCGACCATTTCTAAGCCAATTGGGAAATAGAATAGAGGACCTTAAAGTGTTAGGTGTAGATGTAATTGCAGTATTATCTTTCACTCTAACCTTGAGTCGATTGAGCGCCAGGGAGTTTACCAATTTTATGGTAAAAAACCTCCAAATGCGTGGTATCATCATTGGCCCTGATTTTGCTCTTGGGCAAAACCATGAAGGGACTGCTACCATTCTTCAATCACTCGGACAGCAAATGAACTTCAGTGTAAAGGTCGTGCCTCCCTATACTTTGGACGGGGAAGTAATAAGTAGTACACTTGTCCGTCAGGCACTTACTTCAGGAAACATGATAAAGGTTGCAAAGCTGCTTGGGCGCCGCTTTATTTTACATGCAAGAGTGACCTCCGGGGACAAACGTGGTCGTTCAATGGGATTTCCTACCGCCAACTTAAATATTACACCAGGCCAGGCATTGCCCGCTGACGGAGTCTATGCAACTAAGGCCTATGTACACGGAAAGCGTTTTCTTTCTGCTACTTATATAGGACAACGACCTACCTTCGCTGGCTCTGATAGAACTGTCGAAACCTATCTTTTTGATTATTCGGGTAATTTATACAATGAAGAACTGGAGGTATCCTTTATTTGCAAGCTCCGTGACGAAAGGCATTTTGATTCTCAAAGGGAATTGATGGTCCAGATTAACGAAGATATTAATAGGATAAAAACATCGGCAGGGGACTCTTAGCTACAACCCGAGTTATCTCCCAAGTCATGTGACAAACAACATTTTTCTAAATAACTGATTTTCTCTGTACTAGAATAGTGGATTCATAATCAGGCCGGTTGGAAGCTTCGGGTGAAAATAGGTTGACTTATATGGCATTCTTTCCCTTGCGAAAGAGATATCCTTAATAATTTCTGTTTTAGGAGCTGTCAATAGAAAAGCCAGCTGGTACGCTCCTTCCTTTATCTTTTGGTAAGCCTCATCTACGTCAGCGACATAAGCAATATCATCACTTTCCTTAGCAATGCCCAACACTTTGTCCAGTACAACATAATTGAAGAGGTTTGTTCCCAGATTACTATAAGCTATTGTATGATTTTTTGGCATTACATTTTTTATAGAACCATCCTGCCTTTCCTTAAGCAGGGTAATTGATTGAGACTCCAAGCCTAAAACAGCCATAGATACATCATCAGGCATGTTTTGTTTTAAACTCCCAAGTGTCATCTCAATTATCGGGACTGATTCCACAGTAAAGAAGTTTTCTAGACGCTGTCTTACTACATCCAAAACAGGAGGTTCTATCCCACGTACCAATCTATGAATAGAAGACATCAATAATCCAGGATCGGAGAAATCAACAAGGTTCATCATAATGTAATTAAATGCATCTCTACTACTAGAAACAGGCATGTCTTCACCTTGTCCATTACTAGATAAAGAATTTAACCTTTCACTCTGGTAAGTCAATGCTGTCTCGTAACGATGGTGCCCATCAGCTATGAACAGAGGTTTTGGAGCAAGTAGTTCGCTAATTCGACTAACTAATTTACCCTCAGTAATAGCCCAAACAATATGCTGTTCATTCGAACCAGACAGTTCGATTATTGGTTTAGATTCTGTTGCTCTGGATAGAATAGTAGCAAGTTTATCCCCGGTGTCGTCGTAAAGAACCAATATGGAACTAAAACTGACCTGGCAAGCTCGCATTAGCGATAATCTATCAGATTTTGCCTCAGGGAAGGTGTTTTCATGAGGATATATGTTTTTGTACCAGGGTTCCAACTTGACACGAGCTATCAATTCTCGTCTTTTCCTCTTCACTCCCTGATAATCGAAATAATAATCATGAAGATAGAATGCTGCATCTACATCTCGAAATAAAACCTCATCCGCCATCCATTGCTGGAAAGTATTGGCCGCTCTCTCATAGATTTTACCCGTTATTGCATCTTCATTGTGACGGGCGGTGTACTCTAATCGAATAATATTATGTTTGCTTTTGTTATAGTATTCCTCTTGTTGTTGTGGTGTGATAACATCATACGGAGGACAAATTACCTTGTCCAAATCTTTGACCTTATTCTGATTGTAACGTATTCCCCTGAAAGGAGTTATGCGAGATTCAATATTGTCGTCAGAGTTATTCAATTATCTTTTACCTTGCCTGACATTTATACATGCCCCATGTACAAATACACATTAACATTTATATGCGATGATTTTAGTTAGAAGAATTTTATTTCACTATGTTTATCGGGCGAGTAATAAATCTTCAAACAGATGAAGCTAATCTAGCAGAATTTATCCGTTCTCTTGTGCCTGAATTTCCAGCAGTAACCCATTAACTATATCGCTGACCTCTTTGCCATTTGTTCTCCCCTTTAACTTAGGCATAAGCTGCGCCATCACCTTACCACGATCATTCATTCCTTTAGCTCCAACTATTGCAATCGTTTTCTGAGCCAAGCTAGTTATCTCTTCACTTCCCATTTGCTCCGGGAGATAGCTTAATAATAAAGTTAATTCCTGCTGTTCTAAATCAACCAGGTCATTACGATTACCTTTTTTATAGGCTTCGATACTTTCCCTGTGACGTTTTACTTCAGTACTAATAACACCAATAACTTTTTCGTCGCTAAGAATACCTCGACAAGAAATTTCAGCATTTTTTATTTCTGATAACAATAAACGTAGTATGGTAACTCTGCTGCCCTCTCGCGCTACTATAGATTTCTTAAGATCTGCCCTTATCTTCTCAGGGAGAGTCACCTTACTGGCCTAGAAGTTACTGGTTTGGAACTTTTCCTTTTTCTTGCTGCTTCTTTTCTGTTACGCTCCACACTAGGTTTAATATAATACCTTCTATGCCGTACTTCAGCTAGAACCCGGCTCTCTTGTACCTGTCTATTAAACCTGCGTAATAAACTTTCGAAACTTTCTCCTGCACCTAGCCTTACATTAGCCATAACTTACCAATCTTATCCCTCCAATTTAGGTTAATTCTATCTATCTTACCTTAGCTATGTCAAGATTTAGAGCCAAACTGAGGCCATGCACCCATTCTCGATTCATATCCTACAGGTTGTAATTACTAGCCAGCTCTAACCAAGCTGCTCTGCATCACCCAGCGGATACTATTTACCGCTGCTTCTTTCCAGACCTCACGGGATTCATAGTCCTCTGCCGTGCAGGACTCAGTCTTCAACACCACTTGGTAAAGACAATCCTGTAAGTCAAAACCTTAAAAAAGGAATTCGGCCCCGCTATAGCGGATTTCGAGTACAGGGCACCGCTAGCTCCCCGCTTAGCATGACCTCAACTATATGGTATCAGTATATTTTAACCACATCAATAAAACAGAAATATAATCTTAGTTCAACATTCAATAAATAAAAATATGATAATTTTTAATCCAGTTGAATATACAGTTTGTCCATAAAAACTAATTGACCTGATTATAGTCTTTTGTTAAACTCAACGAGCTGCCTCATGTAGCAAAACAATATGATAAATGAGGATAAGATTTGAAACCAGTCTCCAGAATATTAAATGGTTCATAAAAACAAGTTACTCATCGCAACAACAAATGCCGGTAAAATTGCGGAATATCGTTGTCTTCTTTCACAACTTAACTATCAGCTAACCTCTCCGGTCGAGGAAGGTATATCTTTGGTAGTAAATGAAACATCGAATAATTACAGTCAAAACGCAAAGTTAAAAGCTCTAGCTTATGCCAAATATAGTAGCCTTACTACTATTGCTGACGACTCAGGACTTGAAGTTGACGCCCTTAATGGTATGCCCGGAGTTCTTTCAGCTCGCTTCGCCGGTGAGAAAGCTACTGATACAGATAATATCCGTCTACTTCTAGCTAAACTCAAGAATATCCCATGGGATAAACGAACCGCCCATTTTACCTGTGTGATTGCTATTTCTAATTCCAAAGGTATGGTAGAACTATGCGATGCCAACTGCTATGGAATAATCGCTTTTGAACCTATAGGAAATAACGGCTTTGGCTATGACCCAATATTTTATCTCCCAGAACTAAATAAAACGATGGCAGAGCTCTCTCAACAAAGAAAAAATGAAATAAGTCACCGCTCTAAAGCTGTTCAAAAAGCACAACAAATACTGAAGCAAAGCCATTTTACCAATTGCCCTTAGTGTACGATTCTAATTTATTCATTATCCCAGGAATAGTAACTACATGCAGGTTTAGATAAACAATAGCAAGCTGGCATAGCTAACCAATTCAAGTTATAATTAATAGTATCATTGATGTTCATACATGTTTCTATTAAAGGAATAATATTATGGAAATAATCCCTGCCATAGATATTAGAGATGGTAAATGTGTAAGGCTGTATCAGGGGGACTATGATCAGGAAACTATCTTTGATGAAGATCCTATAAATGTAGCTATGAGATGGAAATCTCAAGGTGCATCATGGTTACACGTTATTGATTTGGATGGAGCAGCTTCTGGCGAGCCTAAAAATATAACAACAGTTGAGGATATTATAAGAACTGCTGATTTGCAAATAGAGTTAGGCGGTGGACTCAGGCAAGAGAAAATAATAGCTGACATGTTATATAAAGGAGTAAAAAGAGTAATCTTGGGTACCATAGCTATTGAAAATCCTACCTTAGTTAAAAATCTTTGTCATAGTTTTGGCGATGCTGTTTTGGTTGCACTTGATGCTCGAGAAGGAAGGATATCTACACATGGCTGGCAAAATAATACTGCAGTTGACGTTTTACATTTTGCCCAGCAAGCAATGAAACTGGGCGTAGGTCGCTTTATCTACACCGATATACAGAGAGATGGGACCCTTACCGAACCTAACTTTGATTCTATAAAAAAATTAATTACGGAGCTCAAAGTACCTGTTATTGCCTCTGGTGGCATTTCCAAACTGGAGCATGTGCGAAGATTAAGTGATTTAGGAGCCGATGCTGCTATCATTGGTAAGGCTCTTTACACAGGAGATATCAATTTACATGAAGCCATTATTGAAAGTGGAGGATAAGTAAATCAATGCTAAAACTTGATGCTAAAGGTTTGGTTCCAGCTATTATCCAGAATGCCACAGATGGAGAAATCCTCATGTTAGGTTATATGAATAAAGAATCTTTAAACAGAACTCTATCCAGTGGTGATGTCTGGTTCTACAGTCGAAGTCGGCAAGAACTTTGGCACAAAGGTGCTACCTCGGGTAACTTCCTGAGAGTACAATCCATCTATAAAGATTGTGACAGCGATACACTTTTAATAAAAGCAAAACCTGTAGGGCCAGTATGTCATTTGGGATTTAGAACCTGTTTTTTGAAAAACGAGACCGAATATAGATTCCTCGACCCTGATGACTCTATTTAAGAATTTTACATTCAGGTTTTATTATCAGCTTCAATAACAGTATTTAACGCTGAAATAGCAGCTTTTAATTGATTATTGTCAGGATTTCTTGTTGTTAACGATTGCAAGAGTAATCCAGGAGCTAACAATACTTTTGCAACAGGGTTCCTGCTAAATCTGGCACTCAGCCTGGTAACCTCATATCCAATAGCAGCGATAACAGGTAGCAAGACAACACGTGACAGGATGCTTAACCACAGTGGCGGACGCCCTGATAAAGCAAATACTATAATGGCAATTATCATCACTGAAAACAGAAAACTAGTTCCACAACGAACATGAGCAGTAGAGAAGTTTTTTACCTCCTCCTCAATTAATGGGCATCCGGCCTCATAAGCATTGATAACCTTATGTTCTGCCCCATGAAAACCAAATATTCTCCTTACATCAGGAAATAGCCCAATTACTGTTAAATAAATGACAAAAATAACCATGCGTATGAGGCCTTCAATAATGTGACTAACTAAATCTGATGTAATAAAGCTGTCAAAATATCGAGTAAGCAACAGAGGGGTAATAAAAAAAAGGGCTACAGCAAAAGCGAGGCTAATGGCCACAATGCCAAATAACAGTATAGAGGGAATGTCCTCCTCTTCCTCCATTGAAGCCACCTTTGCCGAATGAAACAAACTCCTCGTGCCAATAGTTAGAGCTTCGGCTAAAACTAGTATTCCTCTTATAAAAGGAATTTTTCTAGCAACCCCTTGATAAATCCCAGGTAATGGTTGATTTTGAACATCCAATGTACCATCAGGGCGAAACACAGAAATTGCTGTACTCTTTATACCTCGCATCATCACCCCTTCAATAACTGCTTGCCCCCCATAATAAAATGGTTTTGTCATAATTAATTCACCTATATGTAAAAAGGGATGGCTCATTCTCTGAACCATCCCTTTTTGATTACTCTATTTTGAGTTCCTCACTAGTTAATCTTTCAATTCGTAACGTTTCCTGAAACGTTCAACTCTACCTCTTGTGTCCAGTATCCTCTGTTTTCCTGTGTAGAAAGGATGGCATTTACTACATACATCTACTTTTATTTCAGGCTTTACGGAGCCGGTTGTAAACACGTTGCCACAAAGGCAAGTCACTTTTGCATCCTCATAAAATTTAGGATGGATCTTGGCTTTCATTATATACACTCACCCTTTTCTTGGTTCTTTTTTCTGGTTCATATTTGACTAATCCAGTTATCAAAGCAAACAAGGTATAATCCCTGCCCATTCCTACATTATTGCCAGCCACTATACTACTTCCACGTTGACGAACTAAGATAGAACCGGCGTTAACCTTCTCTCCAGCATATTTTTTGACCCCTAAACGCTTCGATTTACTATCGCGTCCGCTCCTTGTACTACCGCCACCTTTTTTATGTGCCATTATTTTTCCTTTGGTT
>CAYPSP010000027.1:0-10999 GCA_964413335.1 uncultured Dehalococcoidales bacterium | reverse complement strand
CAATGCATCCTTTGCTCCTTCTAGTAACCTGCTTGTTATTAAATCATTAAACCGTGAAACGATAATAGCAAATTTGAAATCTTTTCCTGTTAGTATACCCTCATAATATTTAGCCATCATTTACTTCCTCCATATCTAAAATATGCCCTAGTTTATTCTTCTTGGTTTCAAGGTAGCGTATATTATAGGAATTGGGTGTGGCCAATAATGGGACAGTCTCCACAACCTTTAGTCCATAACTTTCTAGTCCTATTATTTTCTTGGGGTTATTTGTGAGTAGTTTAATATTATGTAAACCTATGTCAGCAAGAATTTGCGCTCCAATACCATAATCTCTTAAATCTGCTGGAAATCCAAGAGCTATATTTGCCTCTACAGTGTCCATACCCTGGTCTTGAAGAGCATACGCTTTCAATTTATTATGCAATCCTATTCCTCTACCTTCCTGTCTCATATAGAGAAAAACTCCTCTGCCCTCTTCGTTAATCCTGTGCATTGCCAGCTCAAGTTGTTCCCCACAATCGCATCTGAAACTTTTAAAGACATCTCCAGTAAGGCACTCGCTGTGGACTCGTACTAAAACTGGTTCGTTACCTGATACATCGCCTTTGACCATGGCTACATGCTCTGTTTTATCTATACTGCTTCTATAAGCCATGACGGTAAATTCGCCAAATTTTGTAGGTAACTTTGCCTCAGTTATTTTCTTTACCATTTTCTCGTAACGGCGACGGTAGGTAATAAGGTCAGAAATAGATATTATCTTCAAATTGTGTTTGCTAGCGATTATCTCGAGTTGAGGTAGACGTGCCATGCTACCGTCTTCATCCATGATTTCACAGATGACCCCGGCTGGGAAAAGGCCAGCCATTCGAGCCAAATCTACAATCGCTTCAGTATGTCCAGCCCTTGCCAGTGCTCCTCCGTCTTTAGCTCGTATCGGGAATACATGACCTGGAAATACTAAATCATCTGATACCGTAGTTGGACTAATAACTGTTTTAATGGTTTCGGCTCGATCAAATGCAGAAATTCCTGTAGACACCTTGTTCTTTGCTTCAATAGAAATAGTAAATGCTGTTTTGTGAGTAGAAGTATTTTCTTGAACCATCATAGGTATTTTTAATTCATCAAGCCTTTGCCCTATTATAGGAAGACATATTAGTCCCCTTGCCTGTTTAGCCATAAAATTGATAGCTTTGGGAGTTACTTTTTCTGCTGCAATTGCAAGGTCTCCTTCATTTTCCCTAGTTTCATCATCAACTATGATAATGAATTTTCCCGCTTTTATATCTTCTATTGCTTCTGAAATATTGGCTAGCACTATTATTATCCTTTCTTTGTATAACCGTATTCTCTAAGAAGATTCATCGTTAGTTCACGATTATCAAATTCAATGAGACGCTCTAAATATCTGGCGATAACGTCTATTTCAAGATTAACGTTCTCCCCAGTCATTTTGTTTTCTAATGTAGTGTTTTTTAAGGTATGTTTAACAAGAGACACAGAGAAAGATAACGCATCAATATCTGTGATAGTTAAACTAATACCATCGATTGCTATAAAACCTTTACGTGAAATGTATCTCATTAATTTAGCAGGAGGAGCAATTTTAATAATACGATCTGTTTGTCTTAAGTCTATTGATAATATCGTGCCAATATCATCTACATGTCCTAATACCAAATGTCCCCCAAGCCGTTTGTCTAATGTTACTGCCCTTTCTAAATTTACTTGATCTCCATAACGGAGTTTATTCAAACTTGTATGTCGAATAGTTTCCATCATGAGATCAACATTAAAACTTTTATTTTCTACAGCGGTAGTTGTTAAGCAAGCTCCATCAACATCTATACTATCCCCTACTCGCATATCTTCAAGGACGTACTTCGCTTCTATGCTCAATTGATTTGCCGAAGCGCTTTTGACGATACCAATTTCCTCAATTATTCCAGTGAACATATTACTATTCCAGAATATATTTATTACCTATATAACCGCTCATTAAAATGTTATCACCGAATTTCATTGTATCAACATGTTCAAGATGAAGTGCCTCAAACACGTTTTCTACTCCTTTGCCTCCTATAGCAGTCTTTGCTTGTCCCCCACCAATTATAATGGGTGATATAAAAGCCATCACTATATCTACTAAATTAAAGTCAAATAGAGTGCCAAATAATGTGCTACCTCCTTCTACCAAAACAGTAACTATATTCATTTTCCCTAATGCTTTTAGTAACTCACCCAAATTTACTTTACCATTTTCACCTGGTAGTTCCAATATGTCTATTCCTTTACGAGTAAATTCTATTTTCTTACTGACATCCAGGGGTTCAATTACTGCAAGAAGGGTTCTTCCTGGCTGTCTGAATAGCTGTGAGTTGACGGGTGTTCTTCCTTTACTGTCAACGATTATGCGTAAAGGTTGTTTTTTTGTTTCCCCACCTTTGCCATTGCATCCCCTAGCAGTGAGTCGAGGATCATCGGCTATGATGGTATTAACACCGACCATTATGGCATCTGCACAGTGACGTAATGTATGGACATACTTCCGCGACTCCTCATTACTTATCCATTTAGAATATCCCGACCTGGTAGCAATTTTACCGTCAAGGCTCATAGCGAATTTTGCTATTACAAAAGGTAACCCTGTCGTAATATATTTAATATATGCCTCGTTTATTTTATATGCTTCTTTCTTATAGCTACCAACAAATGTTTTAATATTGGCATCATTTAGTGCCTTTACACCGTTGCCTGAAACAAGGGGATTAGGGTCTAGCATTGCGATGTGAACTTCTGAAATACCAGCCTCAATTATTGCTTTACTACAAGGAGGGGTACGTCCATAATAGCAACACGGTTCTAATGTCACATACATAGTAGCACCAAACGCAGCTCGGCCAGCCTGGCGTAATGCCATTATCTCTGCATGATTTGAGCCAGCTGGTTGTGTATAGCCCATACCTACGACTATATAATCTTTTACGATTATAGCTCCTACTGCAGGGTTGGGACTGGTATTACCTTTTGCTAACCTAGCTAACGACAGGGCATATTCCATATACTCCATGGAAGACATTGCTATAAATACCTCCTCACAGATTATTATTTTGAGATATTTGGGGAAATTATTACCATGTTATGTCAGGATAATAATTTATTTATTACCATGTATAGTACTTTTACTGCATTTGTTATTTAAGATATTTTATTCAGGTTAACATTTAAAGCAACTGGTTTTTATGGTCTAAAAATGAAGAATCCTCAAAACTCATCTACCCATATAAAACGTACACTTATAAGTATCTGATCGCTAAGTATCACCCTTAAAGCAATTTTAGCATTGGCCCTAGTAAAGTGCAAAATAAAATATTATTGCTAATCTATTAACACAAATTATGGTAACTTAATGAAGTTTAACAGATAATCTTATTATTAAGCTTAAGTTTTATTTTATCTATAAGATTGGATATACCCCAGTTTTTATTTGCCGAGATCATTGATATTTCGTTATTTGGCAAAATAAATTCTTCCTCAAGGTAAGGAACTGTAGTAATTTCTGATAATTCATTTTCATTATCTAGTACTAAATCGAGTTTATTAAATACAATGATTCTGGGTTTGTGGGTGAGGTGTAGTTCATTAAGTGTTTCATCTACTGTGTAACACTGATTAGCAGCGTCCTTGTGATTTATGTCTATTACATGTAAAAAAATATCTGCCTCATTGAGTTCTTCCAGTGTAGACCTAAAAGCAGCAACAATTGAGGAAGGCAATTTATTAATAAAGCCAACAGTGTCAGTAAGCAATAGTGATTGACCGTTTGCCAAAGTTAGGCGGCGAGTTACCGTATCAAGTGTAGAAAACAATTTATTTTCTACAGTCACATTTGCTTTACTAAGACTATTGAATAATGTGCTTTTACCTGAATTAGTATAACCGACAATCGCAATAATTGGGATTCTCGAAATTTTACGTTGTTTTCTTTGTAATTTTCTGAACTGACTAATTTGATCTATTTTATGCTGGAGTCGATTAATACGTTTTCTTATCAGGCGGCGGTCGGTTTCAAGTTGTGATTCGCCAGGACCACGAGTTCCAATTCCACCGCCTAGTCGTTCCAGGTGAGACCATTGTCCCATAAGGCGCGGTAACAGGTATTGATGTTGAGCTAGTTCTATCTGATATTTACCTTCTCTGGAGCGAGCCTGTTTGGAGAATATATCTAAAATAATAACTGTTCGGTCAATTATTTTTACATTTAATATCTCCTCAATGTTCCTCTGTTGCCTGGGAGATAATTCATCATCAAATGCTACAGTATCATATTTAGTTTGTTGTTTTATTTCAATAAGTTCATTTATTTTACCCTTCCCAAGGTAATATGTAGGAGAAGGTATTTTAAGATATTGTAAGAACTTTCCTACAGTTTCTCCACCAGCTGTTTTAACCAGTTGAGATAGTTCTTCAAGAGAATCAGAAGCTGTCCATTTATGAGAACCTGTTTTATTTCCTACTCCAACTAAAAACACTCTTTCTTTTTTTGATTGAGTGTTGATAAAATTTTCTTTTATTTATTTCCTCCACTGCCATTTTAATAGTCGCCTTATTCCTTCATCTAATCGTTCATCTGCTAGAGTCATAGAAAGCCTAATATAGCCTTCACCTTCATTTCCATAACCAATACCTGGAGTTACAGCTATATTAGTTTCGTCAAGAAGCTTCCTGGTGAAATCTATGGAAGTATAATCTTGTGGTATCTTTGCCCAAATATAAAAACTGGCTTTAGGTATCGTAACTTTTAAACCAATTTCCTGTAAAGCATTCGCTAGTTTATTCCGACGCCTTTGCAATATGTTATTTTGTCGTTTAATACTATCTTGTGGCCCTGTTAAAGCCTTAATAGCAGCCTCTTGTATAGCTTGCGGGATACCGGAATCTAGGTTCGACTTAATTCGAAATAATGCTTCCACAAGTTGTTTATTACCAACTATCATTCCTATCCGCCATCCAGTCATATTATAAGTCTTCGATAAAGAATGGAATTCTACTCCAATATCTTTTGCTCCAGGTGCTTCCATAAAGCTTGGTGGTTTATAACCATCGAAGGCAACTTCAGTATATGGAGCATCATGACAAATGGCTATGTTATGCTTCTTTGCGAAATTAATTGCTCTCTCGAAGAATTCAATATCAGCACTAGCCCCTGTGGGATTGTTGGGATAATTCAACCACATGAGTTTTGCCTGATTACATATTTTCTCAGGTATAATCTCAAAATCAGGCAGGTAATCATTTTTCTCTTTTAGGGGCATGAAATAAGGCTCTCCCCCAACCAGTAGAGTTCCTATTGAATATACCGGATAACCTGGGTTAGGTACCAGAGCGATATCCCCTGGGTTAATCATGCACAATGCTATGTGTCCAATGCCCTCTTTTGAACCAATTAGTGGTAAAACTTCAGTTTTTGGATTTAAGGAAACACCAAAACGATTTTTGTACCATTCGGTAATAGCAATGTGAAGTTCGGGTAACCCTATACTCTCTGGATAATGGTGATTAATAGGGTTGTGAGCCGCCTGGCACATATGCTCAATTATATAAGTTGGTGTGGATAAATCAGGGTCACCAATAGCAAAGCTTACAACATCCTCACCTTTAGCTCTTTTATCAGCAATCTTTTTGGCTATATCGACAAAAAGATAAGGTGGCAGCTTGTCAAGACGTTTAGCTAATTGCATTAAAATACTCCTTTATATTAGATATTTCCCGGAAAATACTTCATTTACTGGCCCAGTCAGCTTTACCTCTCCCATGCCATCCCATGAGATACTAAGTATCCCTCCTTTGAGTATTATGTCAACTTTCTCTTCTGTATAGCCAAGCAACTTTGAGGCTACGGCTATTGCACAGGCACCACTACCGCAAGAAAGTGTTTCTCCTACACCACGTTCCCAAACCCTTGCTTCTATTTTATTTTTATCTAAAACTTTAGCTACCTCGAAATTAGTGTGTTTTGGAAATAACGAGTCTGTTTCTATTATAGGACCGTAATCAGAAAGCGGGAAATTAACTACCGTTTGAGGTCTAAAATTTACTGCATGAGGGTTGCCCATAGATAGAAGCCATAAACGTAGTTCTTCATCCTCTACAGATAATGAACAACCAAGCAGAGGAGTTTGTTTAGTTTCTGTTGTATTGTGCTGGAAATCATTAGCCAACGTTCTTTGTTCAATGGAAATTGGGATTTCTTTAGCTCGGAATTCAGGTATCCCCATACTTACTTCGACTCGACTTACTATTTCACCGGTCAAATATGTTTTAGCTATTCTTATTCCTGCCAAAGTTTCTATGCTTAGACTAGCATCTTCTCCATTTAGGGTTTTGAGAGCAACCATATTTCTTTCTATTGCAAACTTGGTGAAGCACCTTAATCCATTACCACAGGCTTCAGCTTCGGAACCATCCGAATTGAATATACGCATCTTTAGATTTGCGGTAGATGAATTTTGTACAACAATAATACCGTCTGCTCCTATTCCAAAGTGCCGATCGCATATAGAGTTAACTATTCTAGCCCATTCGTTTTCTTTAAATTGATCGATATTAAAATAAAGCTGCTGTGAAATATGCTTCTGATTGCGTGGGAATCTACTATCTATCAGAACAAAATCATTGCCTGTAGCTTGTAATTTAGAGAATTCTAAAATAAATTGTTTTCTATTAATTTTATAGCTTTCTCCTTTACATCATATTGAGAGATATCAATCCAATGGATCCTTTTATCGTTTAGATGAAACCACGCATACTGGTGACGAGCTAGGCGACGAGTTTCTTTTCTTATAATTTCAATTGCAGATGGTAAAGTTAACTGTCCTTTTAGGAATTGATATATTTGATTATAACCTATGCTTGACATAGAGGGCAAAGAGACTGTGTAGCCCATTTGTGACAATTTTTCTACTTCTTGAACTAAGCCTAGCTCTAACATGTTGGTAATACGTTGATGAATCATTCTATATAGTTCATTTCTTTCAACGGTTAATCCAATAATTAGATTAGAGAATCCGGGTTGTATCTTTCGATATAGTTTTGAAGGCAGTTGTCCAGTTGTATAATATATTTCTAAAGCCCTTATTATACGGCGAGTATTATTTGGGTGTATTTTATTTGCGGCTAATTCATCTATCTGCTGAAGTGTTTTATAGAGTGCAGGGCTCCCTTTCTGCTTAGCAGTTATTTCTAACTCTTGTCTTAATTTGTAATCAGGGTAGACCTGAGGTATTTGCCAGCCTTCAACTACTGACCAAATATATAGACCGCTGCCTCCAACTAATACAGGCAATTTGCCAATTCGGTGGATAGAATTTATTCTCTCGGTAGCTAATCGACGATATAAAGAAAGATTAAAAGCTTGATCAGGGTTGACTATATCAATAAGATGATGTGGAACGAGCTGTAGATCATTTGGAGTTGGCTTGCCTGTGCCAATACTCATATAGCGATATATCTGACGACTGTCAGCATTGACTATCTCTATGGGGAAATGTTTTGCAAGGTACATAGCAAGTGCACTCTTGCCCACTGCTGTAGAACCAACGATTGCTAAAAGAGGTTTCATTGATTATTAGCTATAGAATATTTAGTCCAGCAAGGAGATTATTGTTGATATTTATCAATTTGATTAGCGATGCTTAAAAACTCTTTAGCTTTTAGACTAGCTCCGCCCACTAAAACCCCGTCGATATCTGATTTAGAGATAAATTCAGTAATGTTGTTACTGTTAACACTACCGCCATACAGGATGCGAAGATCATCATCAGTCGTTTTGTCCCACAATTGCGCCATTTTATCACGAATAAATTTGATGGTAATATTTGCTTCTTCACCGTTTGCAGCTACCCCCGTCCCTATTGCCCATAATGGTTCATAGGCGATTAATACATCTTTGTTATACGCTATTTCCTGTAATCCCTTATCTAGTTGTTTTGATAATACCTCTTCAGTCTTATTGGACTCTTTCTCTATGAGATTTTCACCGATGCATAAAATAGGTTTTAAATTGAACAATAGAGCACGCTTTATTTTCTTATTTACAAGATCGTCAGTTTCTAAAAAATAATTACGCCGTTCAGAATGTCCCAGAATCACAAACTCACATAGGCCATGTAGCATCTGAGGTGATATCTCACCTGTATAGGCACCTTCCTTTTCAAAGTACATATTTTGTGCACCTGTCTTAATCGAGGTACCTTTCAGTAGTTCCTTTATCTCAGATAGAGAAATAAACGGTGGGCATATTACTATTTCAATGTTCTTCAGCAAGTCTAGTTTAGACTTCATTTCATTAACTAAATTTCGTGCCTCAACAATTGTTGTGTTCATTTTCCAATTAGCTGCTATGACTGGAGTTCGCATTTTATTATCTCCTATGCCTATTATATTTGAATTAATTAACCTTGCATTATTTACATTAAATTTTCTATTTATCCTCTAAGACTTCAACCCCTGGTAATGTTTTCCCCTCCAAGTATTTCAGGCTTGCGCCTCCCCCAGTGGATACATGGTCTATCATATCAACCAAACCCATTTCTCGAATTGCCTCAACTGTAGAACCACCTCCGATAACGGTGTTAGCGCTGGTATATGCTAAAAATTGAGCCATTGCTTTTGTACCTTTGGCAAACTCTGGTATCTCGTATATACCTAATGGTCCATTCCACATTATTGAACGGCAATTGC
This sequence comes from uncultured Dehalococcoidales bacterium, assembly GCA_964413335.1. Lineage (GTDB taxonomy): Bacteria > Chloroflexota > Dehalococcoidia > GIF9 > AB-539-J10 > JAUUZT01. Next base: position 2,251 of record CAYPSP010000027.1, on the reverse strand, counting down.
CAAGTTCTTGGGGTATCAAATCTATCGTCTCCGGTCCTATATCAACAATATATTCATTAGACGGAATTTTGCTCGTACTAGTGATATGGCTTAGACTATCTCCTCTAATGTCTCTGGCTATTGCGACATCAGTTGGTAGTATTAGCGAAATTCCTCGTTTATTTGCTTCTAAAAGTAGATTTAGAGCCATTTCTAGTTTGTCATTTTCAACTAATGATTTACCAGTATTGTAACCTTGTGCTTTGAGAAATGTAGCTACCATACCACCACCAATAAACATAACATCGACTTTGTTTAGCATATTTTGCATAAGGCTCATCTTGTCGCTGATTTTGGCACCACCTATTACACAGGCAAATGGACGTACAGGATTAGTAAGCAATTTATTCATTGTTATTAACTCTGTTTCCATTAATAAACCAGCAACTGCAGGCAAGAATTTAGCTACACCAACAGTAGATGCGTGAACTCTATGCGCAGTACCAAAAGCATCATTAACATAGATATCTGCCGGAGAGGCTAGTTCACGAGCAAAATTAGTATCATTTTTCACCTCACCAGGATAAAACCGTACGTTTTCCAAGAATAAGATGGTGCCATCTTTGAGGTTTTGTACTGCTTTACTCACTTCATGACCTATACAATCAGATACTGGGGTGACAGGGAGTTCTAGAAGATAGGATAGATGTTCAGCTATTGGCTTCATACGTAATTCCTTAACTACTTTACCATCAGGTCTACCTAGATGAGAACATAATATTATCCTTGATTTGTGCTCAACAAGATATCTTATAGTTGGTAGGGATGCTTTGATTCGACTATCATCGCTGATGGAGCCAGTATTTTTATTTATTGGAACATTAAAATCAACTCTAGTCAGTATAATTTTCCCAGCAATGCTAATATCTTTTATTGTTTTCTTTGCCATTTTAAATACCTTAGTAGTTTTGCTTCATTAAGATGTTTACCATGTTTATTATTGGAGCTCGCCGACTTTGTGAAATATCAATAGTCTCAAGTCTTGATAATGCGTTCATATAGTATTTATGTGCCATTTTATTTGAATAATCCTGAGCACCTAGTTTATTAAGTATGTCAATTATTATACCCACGTTATGTTCTCCCTTGTTTTTATTGGAATAAAAATGTTCAAGCTCTTTCTTTTCTTGTCCAGTACTATTATTTATTGAATAAACTACGGGGAGAGTTTTCTTTTTATCTATAATATCAATATATTGAGGCTTTCCAGTTTTAGTCTCTGTACTCCAGATGCCTGATATATCATCATAAATTTGGAAGGCCATACCTAAATCACTACCAAACATATAAAATTTTTTAATTACATCAGCATCATCGGTTCCAAATGAGGCTCCAAGGGCGGAACAGGTAGCTATAAGGTCTGCAGTTTTTTTTGTTATCATCGTGAGGTAATTTTCCGTACTAATATTGCAATTATTTTCATATAACATATCTAAATATTGTCCCTCACAAATATTAAGACACGCTTCGCTTAATAAGCGCATTGAACGTACAATATTGTTATTGTTAGTACTGTTATCCTGTAACTTTAGTAATTCTAGGAATGAAAGATTGAACATTGCATCGCCGGCATTAATGGCATGCTCTTTACCCCATATTGTCCATACAGTTGGCCTCTGACGACGTTTATGACTATTGTCTTGAATATCATCGTGGATCAGTGAGAAGTTATGTATTAATTCTAATGATGCAGCAGCCGGAATAACTTGTGATAAGTCTCCTTCTGTTGCTTGGCAACAAAGGAGACATAGTGTCGGGCGTATTAATTTACCGTGAATTTTCTTATTAGGTTTACCATTTATATTCTGGAAACCTAAATGGTATCGCAACATATCATAGAGATCTAATTGTTTATCAGAAAAGATGGTTAATAACTCAGCCTCAATGATATCCCTGAGAGATTTATAACTTATTAGAATATCCCTATTTATTTCTGCCAATATAACTCTATGTTAATAATAAGGGTAATATGTTGTCAATTACATATATGAAATAATAAAAATATACCATTATTACTAATACAGCGGGAGATCTAAAAAACGATAAGCAACAGAAAATCAACAAATGGCTAGTAACTAAGCAACTAACAAATAAATTGAAATTTACTTTAGCAATTGAACAGTAAAAAGAAGGTATAAAACAATGTTAATAAGTTCAACAATTATTAATTGTTGACCGACCTAGAAATCTATGGGTTATTAAACCGAAGACT
>CAYPSP010000026.1:0-11067 GCA_964413335.1 uncultured Dehalococcoidales bacterium | reverse complement strand
TTATTGAATTTGCTGGAAAGAACTGAAGCAGGAATAAGACGAACTAAAGAAACTTGGTTTAGTAGGATAGCTCGTTTGTTTGAAAAAAGGTCATTTGGAGATGAGTTGTGGGATGAGTTGGAGGAGTTACTAATTCTGTCTGATGTAGGAATAAGAACTACTGCTAAGCTTGTTGATACAGTCAGACAAAGAGTCAAAGATGAAAAAAAGCTCGAACCGCCGCAAGTTCGAGCAGTTCTCAAGGAGGAGATGATATCATTATTAAGAATTAACGGCTTCTCCTCTTTCTCAAAAGCAGAGGAAGGAATTGCTCAGATTATCCTGGTAGTTGGAGTGAATGGTACGGGTAAAACTACCAGTGTTGCCAAACTGGCCTGGCAGGCAAATACTCAAGGAAAACGTGTTATATTAGCGGCGGCTGACACTTTCCGTGCTGCAGCTATTGATCAACTAAAATTTTGGGGGGAAGAGTTAGGAGTTGATGTCGTTGCTCATCAACAAGGCGCTGACCCAGCAGCGGTGGTCTTTGATGCTATTCAGGCAGCTAATAAACGAAAGGCACAAGTAGTCATTGTCGATACTGCCGGTCGATTACATACAAAATTAAATCTAATGGAGGAACTAAAAAAAATAGAAAGAGTAATAGTTAAACATGATACCTCGAACCCTTTCCAAATTCTCTTAGTACTGGATGCTACTACTGGACAGAATGGTTTACTACAGGCTAAGAGTTTTTGTCAGGCTGTAGATATCAATGGGGTTTTTTTAACTAAGCTGGATGGTACTGCTAAGGGGGGCATTGTGTTTACGATTTGCGATGATTTACATATACCTGTGGCTTATATCGGAACTGGTGAGCGACTACAAGATATAGCTTCTTTTAATGCTGAAGTATTTGTTAATGCTATATTCTCTTAATTACATGAAGTTACATGTGAGGTCTGTTGTATTTGTATAATTATAAATTACTCAGGGAAGTATATTAATGTTCATAATTAGTATTGATCCTATTGCTTTAAGCTTTGCTACAGTTACCATAAGATGGTATGGGATAATGATGGCTTTGGCAATTGCAGCGTTACTTGTGATAACCGTTAAGGGAACGGATAAACTTGGTGTACCCAGGGATGTTTTCTTGAGTTTTTTCCTCTGGAGTGTAGTTGGAGGTCTTGTTGGTGCCAGATTAATTCATGTAATTGACCACGTCGTTAATGATTGGGACTACTACAGTATTCATCCGGGAGATATCATCGGCTATATATTTGGGTTTGCGGGTTTGGCTCTCTATGGAGCTGTTATTGGGGCTGTATTGGCAATATTTATTTATGCGAAGATCAAAAAAGTTCCTTATTCAAATTTAATTGGGGTATTTGACTGTCTTGCTGTTGCTGCTCCTGTGGCTCAAGCAATAGGCAGAGTTGGTTGTCTTATTAATGGGTGTTGTTATGGTATTCCTAGCTCGTTGCCCTGGGCAGTTACCTATACTCATCCCAATAGTGCGTGTTACTTGCTGGGGCAGTCATTACACCCAACACAGGTCTATTTTCTGGTCTGGAATCTAATAGTTTTTGCTATAGTTTGGCATTTGCAGGGGAAACTCAAGCCACAAGGGTCTCTATTCTTGCTCTATCTTTCTCTCTACAGTGCAGGTGATTTTGCTATAAGGTTCTTGAGAGATAATGAGAAGGTTTGCTTGGGGCTTCAGCAGGGGCAACTTATCAGCTTGACAATTCTGGTGCTTGCTTCAAGTTGGTTTTTCTTCAGTAGGCACAGAGCTAAGCAGATAGAACGAAATCAATCAGGTTAAGTTGTAAAATCTCTTCTCCTTTCCATCGCCGCTTCTCCAAATTATATACTATATCTACGTAGTCAGTTATTTCTGCTTGTCTCATGTGGGAGTGAAAACTCACAGCCTGCCAGTTTACCTCCCCTTGCTGAAGTTCAAATTTAAGGTAGTTATTTGAATTACCGAAGTTATAACATTTCTTAACCTTTATGTTCTTAGTTAAAAAGATGGGATGAGGGTTCCCCTGTCCGAATGGTTCAAGTTGCTGAATTGATTTAATAGTATCGCTGGTTAGAGTAGACAGGGGGATTTCAGCGTCAATATTTAAGACAGGACCGAGGTCGACCTGTGACAACTTATCCATAGCTATTTTCTGTAGCCTCTTTCCTAACTGATCCAAGTTTTGGCGTGTAACCGTAAACCCAGCAGCTAAAGGATGACCACCAAAGGTGGTAAGCAAATCTTGACATTGTTCTAGAGCAGTTGTGAGGTTAAACTCAGGAATACTACGAGCGCTACCATGGCATATTTCTGGGCCCATGTTTAAGATAATTGCAGGTTTATGGAATTCATCCACCAGCTTGCCAGCTACAAGCCCGATAACTCCAATGGAATGTCTTTCATCGCCTTCCATAAGAAGAGGCAGGTCTATTTTACCAGCCAGGTTATTTTTTGCCAGGGCCAATGCATCTCTGGTCAGGTTTTGGCGTCTATTATTGGTTTCTTCGAGCTCTGCTGCCAGAGAAACAGCTTGTATTAAAGAATCTGTGGTAAGCAGTTCGTAACTAATTTCAGCATTACCTAATCTGCTGGCAGCGTTAATCCTAGGGCCTAGGAACCAGCCTATGCTCTTGGCATCTAGTTTGCCTGGTTCCAAACGGGATATTCTTATCAATTCTTTAAGTCCAATGCGTCTGGTATGGTTGAGCACCTTTAAGCCTTCTTTTACCAAATAGCGATTTTCACCAACGAGAGGAACCATATCAGCGACACTACCTAATGCTACGAGGTCAAGCAATGTCGTAAGCCTCTCTTTCCTATTGTCGTTTTTGTATAGGGCTTGAAGAAGTTTATATGCAACTCCTACGCCTGCAAGTTCTCGAAAAGGATACTTTGAGTTATTTCGTTTGGCGTCAATAACTGCAATGGCCTGTGGTATAGTTGCTAATGGAGTGTGGTGATCCGTTATGATTAGATCCAGTCCAGCCTTTTGCGCGTCTTTTGCTTCGCTTATAGCAGTTATGCCACAGTCAACAGTGATAACTAAGCTAATACCTTGTTTATGAAGATTTTCAAGGGCTAGCAGTTGACCATGTCCTTCGAGAAGGCGATTTGGGATGTAAGGGGTGATATTGCCTCCGAGCCATGATAACCCCTCTACCAGTATTAGAGTGGCTGTAATACCGTCGGCATCAAAGTCACCATAGATAGCAATTTTTTCTTCCGAAAGAATGGCTTTATTGATTCTATCTACAGCTTTGGACATGTCGGTTAATAAGAATGGGTCATTTTCTAATATGTAAGGTTCTGCTAAAAAACACTGTGCCTCATTTTCCGTGAATCCTCGATTGTAGAGGAGTTGAGCAATCAAAGGGGGAAGATTGATAGTCTTAGAATATCCTTCTGGAGCAGATGGTAAAATATTCCAATGAGGTTGATGATTTGATTTCAATATTGTCCTGATTTTTTCCTTTCTACAATCACTGAATGCCCTATAGAAGACACAAGAAGCAGAGTCATTGCCCTAATTAATTGCGGACAATATCTCCTTATGCAACCTGCTAATCATATAATATATGGTATTTATTTTATACGCTATGCATTAACCAACTGCTACATAGACCTTATTTCTTGTCTCATAAACTTGATATATGAGGCGGCGAAGCAGGCGACTGCTAAAGAAATCATACTGACCAATTGGGGCCAGATGAGTAATAAGCTCTGGCTAAAACTTAGGGAGGTAAATATCCTTCCGTCGGTGTAAGTGCTTATCATCATGATTGCTGGATTAAGGCTACCCAGCTCGGGCATCAATAATGCATTGGTTGCTTCTCCATAGAGCGTGCTTGGTGAGATACGGCTTAACATGCCACTAAGTTCATAGTGTTGAGCTATCATCTCAGCACTAGAGTTCGAGTCGATTGGGATCTGTGCGGTTGAGATAGCCCCTGCAATCATGGACGTAAACAGGAAGAAGAAAATCCATAATGCTAGCGAAGATAACATGGAAGTAGATGCTCGATCACAGTATACTGAGAAGAGCAAAGATAGGGCTAGCCAAAAAGCTCCATAAGTAACGCTTATTAGGATAAAGGCTATAAGCCTTAGTATTTCTTCTGAGGTTGGGGGGACACCAATTAAACGAAGTCCCAATCCGGCGACGAAAGCAATCATGCTTACAATAATGATAGTCAGAACGGCAAGTCCTGACAGAAACTTGCCATTGATTACAGCGTCTCTATAAATAGGTTGCGATAAAAGGCGACTTAAATTACCACTGTTTTTCTCGCTATTAACAGCATCAAAACCTAGAGCTATGCTTATGAGTGGTATAAATAGAGATACGAAGAAAGGATAGGCTGGTAAATTGCTTCCTGACGTAGTAAACAGCTTTAGAAATATTAGTTCGGTAAGAGGAGTTACTTCGCTCCTTATATTTTGGCTGGCAACATAGATAGCAAATATTCCAGATAATAAAACCAGGCCAAATAAAATTGCAAATCTCTTACTGCTAAGATGGTCAGTTAATTCTTTACGAAAAACAGCGTACATAAATTATTCACCGCGGCTGAATTTTTTATAAATCTTTTCTAAACTCATTTCCTCGACTTTTATTCCCATTAAAGGCCTTCCTGAATCAACGATTACTTTTGCTATCTGAGACCTGAGGTCTCTGTCACAACTGATTAGCATTGAATCTGACGAAACGGTTACGCCGGCTACGCTCTTAATCTGCTTTACTAGTTTGATAATTTCATCGTCTACTTTTTCTACCTGAACTTCAATCTGGTAACGTGCCCCCCCCTGGCCTTGTCTTCCCAGTCGCTCGATGGGGCCTTCAGCTACGAATTGCCCTTTTGATAGTATACCCACTCTAGTGCATATTTTCTGTACATGATTAAGTTGGTGCGAACAAAAAATAATGGATATTTTCTGTTTGGCCATTTTCAAAATGAGGTCGAGAATCTCTGTGATTCCATTTGGGTCGATACCGGAAGTCGGTTCATCCAGGAAAACGAGCTTCGGCTTTTTGATTAACATATCTGCTATGCCAAGACGTTGTTTCATTCCTTGGGAAAAGGCACCTACAGGTTTCTCTCCTACATCTGATAAACCTACACTAGCCAGTAGTTCCGGTATATTTTTCTCGGTTTCCTTTTTGGAGAGGCTATTTAAATCTGCGGTGTACATCAAGTTCTCGCTGGCGGTCATGTTTCTATAAAAACCAACCCTCTCAGGGAGATATCCAACGATTCTCTTGACATCGATGGGTTCTCTAGAAGGATTAAAACCCCAGACCGTGGCACTACCTGATGTTGGTTCTGTAAGACCAAGCAACATCAGGATGGTAGTTGTTTTACCGGCTCCATTGGGACCCAGGAACCCGAAGATGTCCCCTTCCTCTCTCTTGAGGGTAAGCTTGTTGACCGCGGTGAAATCACCGTATTTTTTAGTTAAGTCTTTAGTCTCGACAACAGTTTCTCTCATTATTAACGTCTGCCCAAACGTTTAAATACTAATAATAGTGCAGCTCCTATTGCGACTATGATACCGATTGCTACGAAGCCCCACGAGGTCGACGTTTCTACAGTTACTCTTATTTCTAAATCAGGGGAGTGGGAAGAAGGCTCTCCCGAGAATTGCAGGTTTACTACGTAGTCACCTGATATGGTCTTTTTAGGAGGCATGATACTAACTTCGACCTCCTGGCTAGCTCCAGGCGACAGATTCTCAATTTTTTCTGGTGTGTAAGTTATACTCCATCCTTCTGGTTTACTTGAAGACAGGGTGATACTATCCAGAGATGATGTTCCTGTATTGGTAATATTGATGGGCAGGTAACTCTCGTCGCCAGTCTTAGCATTAATATTTAGTCTCCCCCCTGTCAATCCTGTTGTTGCAATAAAATCATATCTCGCGGTGATCTTTGCAGTGAGCTCAATGCTTCCCTTAATGTCTTCTGAGCTTGCCTCTAATAGTACTGAATAATCCCCTGGTTCTGGGTACAGCCAATAAGGCGCTACTGCAACAACTACAATAGTTTCCTTTATAGAGAATTGGTTTATTCTCATGGCGGATATACGTTTGTCACTGTTGTATTGATCTTGAGCCGCATAAACTAACCAGTCTTTAGGGCCAGTGAGAGTGAGGTCGAAATCAAGGTCTTCATTGCCGCCTGCTCTCGTGAAATCTACCTCAAACATGAAAGAAGTATCAGATGCACCAGTTAAAACTGGATATTTGGCACCTAGTTCAAATGTTTCCAAATATTCTTCCGCTTGCTCCGCCTCTGCATTTTCATCTTCAGGTAGTGAAGCTTGTTTTACAAGCGTGCTAGACAAGTTATCTGGCTCATTTATAGTTGCCATGGCAACTCCACTTAACGGCACGCCAATTACTGTTAGGCTAAGTAGTAGACTTGTTATCAGGCATAGTATTCTTGTCTTGTTCATATTCTTTTTTGCTCCTTAGAACATTGAGTTCTTATTACAATTGTCGTAATAAACATGTATATAACTGTGTTAATAATAAAAGAGAAAAGTTTCAGCAACTTTCATATTACAGCAAGTTGTTGTATTGTAACGCATGAATGGATAAAACTGCAAGAAAAAAGGATATTAGGGTAGCTTTTTATACACTGGGCTGCAAACTGAATCAGGCAGAAACGGAGTCCTTGACGGGTCAATTTCAAGAAGATGGATATCACGTCGTTTTGCCTGCGGAGAAGGCAGATATATATATAATTAATACGTGTACGATAACACATGTTGCTGATTCCAAGTCGCGTCGTGCTTTGAGAGCTGCGAAACGCAGAAATCCATGTGCTATTGTTATTGCTATTGGATGTTATGCTCATAGTGCCCCTCATGAACTTGCTTCTATTGCTGATGTTGTTATTAATAATGTTGAAAAGCCACGCTTACTTGAAATTGTAAAAAGATTACCACTGCTGGCAGACTCATCTGCTGTTGGTACTGAGATAGGGAAACATTATGAATATGATGGTTTGCGAATACGTAGTATGGTAAAAATACAGGGTGGCTGTAATACACCGTGCACTTACTGTATTGTACCGAGTGTGAGAACTTATGAACATTCAGTGCCTATCTCTCAGGTAATTAAGGAGGTCAGAAAGAAAGTTTCTTTGGGTTACAAGGAAGTTGTTCTCACCGGGACCAAAATTGGATGTTATAGAGATAGTGGTAATGGGTTAGAGAGGTTGATAGATTATATATTAAATAATACAGATATTCTCAGGATACGTCTTTCCTCGCTTCAGGCTAAAGAAATATCACCAAAGTTACTTGCTTTGTGGAAAGATAAAAGGCTTTGTCGTCATTTTCATTTAGCTCTCCAGAGTGGAAGTAGTACTGTCTTGCATAGAATGAATCGTCGCTATTCAGTTGATACTTATCAGGAGATAGTAAGACTCATAAAAAATAATATTACCGATGTTTCTATTACCACCGATATTATGGTTGGATTTCCTGGAGAGAGCGATACAGAATTTGAAGAAAGTTACTTGTATTGTAAACAACTTAGCTTTGCTGCTATCCATGTTTTTCCTTTTTCAAAACGCATGGGTACTGAGGCGGCTGGTATGCCTGGTCAAATAGGGGAGAAAGTAAAAAAAGAGCGTGCTCATAGAATGTTAGAGTTGGCCAGTTGTTGTAAACATAGCTTTTATACAAAGTTTTCAGGGCGAGTTCTGTCTGTGTTGTGGGAGAAAGAGATAGTTCTTGGAGAGGGTATATATTCTGGTCTTACAGATAATTATATCAGAGTTTTTACCAAAAGTAGGGAATCGTTAACTAACAGGATAACATGGGCTAAGTTAGAGGGAGATTATAGGAATGGCATGTGGGCTGAAGTAACAGAAAATGAAAGTTCTGATTAAAGTTAAAGCTAATTCAAAAGCTGAAGGAATTGTTAAAGAAGACGATATTTTTGTGGTCAGGGTTCATGAGCCGCCAAGAGAGGGTAAAGCAAATCAAGCAGTAATAAAACTATTAGCTCAATACTTTGGAATTCCAAGGAGCAAGATTAAGATTTTTAGCGGATTTAGGAGCAAGAACAAAATTATTGAACTCATTACAGAAGACTGATATAAAGCTGAAAAGCTATAAGCCAGATATTTTTAACAAATTACTATCGTATACTATAACTTAGTAATTATTCAGGGCAAGTGACTTGTAAGTGTTAGAGCATGGAGGCCCATCGGTGTAAAGCATTTCTCCTTCAGTCAGGTCAATAATTATTGAAGTTGTTGTTTCGGATTGTTCGTTGGAATTAAGATTTTCTATTCGGTGCCGACAGATAGACTGAGGATAACCAAAATGATCACTTAGAATGTTTTTTATAGTGTTGACTCCTATGGTTCCTTTTTTTTCTTGAAAGAGTCTAGAGGCGCGAAAATTACGTATTATTGAATCTGGTACTCTGTTTTTCCCTATATCCCGGATCTTGAGATTAGGGGATAAAAAGTGATTAGTGTGAACAAGGATGCCATTATCTGGGTAGAGGAAAAATACTTCCGAGGGTGCACATTCAGCATTTATAGCTTCTCCATCGCGGTGTGCGATTACTAAATTTGCAGAATTTGGTCCTTCCCAAAGAGTTAGAATCTTTAAACACTCGGGTAAACTTCTGCAATTTAGAATTCCGCGCTCTTTAATTAAGGTAGGCAGACCAAATTGAAATGAATCAGTTTCGCATTGCATGTAATTCTGAACGATTCCTATCCCAGCAGAGTTGAATCCTTTTTGGCCGATAGTACCTGCTTCAATATTCATGATGATATCTGGTTTGTTTTCTTGTTTGACGCGCATGATAAGCAATGAATCATAAGGATTGTAATCCCAGTTCTGCCCAATGTAGGTGTGATTATTGGCAGTCGCTTCTTGGGTTAAAGCAAACGCCGTACACTCTCCAGAAACGAAAGCTTGGGGAGTTGACCATTTATTGTAGGCATAGTTTAGTTCCCATCTAGCATTTAAAGCTATTATTTCTTCGAACTGCCGATCGGACCCTTCTGCCAGACCCTTAAGTTCCTCAATTAATTCTGGGTCGAATTTTTCAATGTAGGGGATAAACTTTTTGGCATCTTGCAAAACTTGTTCTCTGTTTACACCAGCGAAATATTTCCAATGAGCCAGATAAAATTGCACATTATTACTAATTGCTGCTTTGGCTTGTGTACCATGCTGAAGTCCCAAATCGTAAGGTTTACCACTGATGGATATTATTGGTATAGCCACTTTTCCTCCTTAAATTCATCTTGGCTTGATATCTTTAGGGAATATGCCTTTATTTCTCTTGCTAATATGGTATCGAGGCATATATTTTTAGGCGCAATTTATGTTTATTATATATGCTTATTCTATTGTATTCGTAATATGTCCGCAACCCAAATATGGTTAATTAATATCATAATAATTCAAATATCACATAAGCGGGATAGAAATAGTTCTAAAAACCGTTTCCCGTCGACTGTATTGGCGATATATGCCGGACGAGGACTAACCTCTTCCTTAGGTAAAACTTGTGTAATTCCTCGGTCCCATCTGTCGCCCGTTATTATTTTTATGGGAGCTGAGATAAAACCAAAAATGGACGTATCTAGAGCAGCTGTTAAAGCCAAAGGGTCATGGAGTTCGAAATACCTATGACGATTGATGATGTATTTTATTAGTTTAGTTGCCAACTGTGCACGAGGATTATTGTATTTCTGTATTTGTTCCAGATGATATTCTGTTAAGCAAGCAGAGGGATTCATAGATACATCCAAACCAATAGCGGAGATAACAGCTTGTGAATTAAAGACTATTTTGGCAGCTTCTGGGTCTTGCCAGATATTGAACTCAGCAAAAGGAGTTCGGTTTCCCTTTCCATATTGAGAAAGTCCATAAGCTCCTCCCATAAGGACAATTCTAGAGAGGGAGTTTGCTAAACCATGAGTATGCTTGAGGGCAACAGCTATATTGGTCAGTGGTCCAGTAGCTACCAGGGTAATTTCTCCCGGATTTCTTGAAACTGATTCAGCAATAAACTCCCATGCTGACGTAGATTTGGTACGAAGCTTGGGGGGGGGCAATTCGATTCCACCCAATCCATCTGGTCCATGATAGCCTAATGCTCCAGAGAATGGTTGTTTTAATGGTTTTTCCATACCCTCTATCACCGGAATATTATCTATATTAAAATATTCAAGCATGCGTAGTGTATTATTACTGCAGAGCTTAACTGGAGCATTCCCAGCCACTGTAGTTATGCCTAAGACCTTTAATTCAGGAGAGTTCAAAGCCAAAATTATAGCCAAAGCATCGTCGATGCCAGTGTCCATGTCTAATATGACTTTGCGTTTTTTCAATATATTTTTATAGAATACACCAGTATTAATGTTCAGGAGATGGATTTCGCAGATATGATTATACAGGATATCATTGTTTTACTGGAACGAGAATACGGCCTTCTTAATTGGAATCCTAAAAAACGGCACCTTGATGTGCTTATCGAAACCATACTTTCACAGCATACTTCAGACTTAAACTCTCACCGAGCTTTCAAATCACTAATGGGTACTTTTGATAATTGGCAGAATGTGGCTTCTGCTTCTGTAGAGAATATTGGTCAAAGTATTAGATGCGGCGGGTTGTCAAGGGTTAAGGCAACCAGGATAAGACAGATACTTCAGAGCATATATAATGAAAGAGGTGACTTAACCATGGATTTTCTGGAGTCAATGAGCACGGCCGATGCTAGGGATTACCTGATTAACTTACCAGGCGTTGGTCTTAAAACGGCTAGCTGTGTACTTCTTTTTTCTTTGGGGAGGCCATCATTGCCTGTAGATACCCATATTTTCAGAGTGGTAAAAAGATTAGGATTACTGGGGCCCAATATTAGTATAAAAGAGGCACATAGCTTACTACAGAATAAGATTCAGCCTTCTAAAATATATCAGTTTCATGTCCATGTAATTATGCATGGTAGATTGGTTTGTCACGCTAAGTCCCCTCGTTGCAGTGAATGTGTACTGGAGAAGGGTTGTCCTGGTTCAC
>CAYPSP010000025.1:0-11195 GCA_964413335.1 uncultured Dehalococcoidales bacterium | reverse complement strand
GTAATACTATTTGGATTGGGTTCTGTGATAGCCAATATCAGAAGACAAAAACCTGAGATAATCTAGCCGACTTGAAACCAATCAAGAGAAGGTAAGTTCTATTAAGCTATAAGTTCTACCTATAAAAACTCTTAGGAGTAAGACATCAGGTATTTAGGGAAGAACAAGAACCGGATATCAATAGTCAAAATTTGAGAGCAGCGTAAATTTCATGAAGGTAACAAACACTGGTAACTATGATAAAGAGAAATAAGCTGATTAAGTTACAATAGAACAAAACAGGGAGAATAAAATATACACAAAATGACTGGATTTCGGCTTATAGGAAATTGCCCTGATACATGCGCCCGCGCTGGTGAATTGCACACAGACCATGGATTAATATCCACCCCAGTATTTATGCCTGTGGGCACTCAGGCAACAGTTAAAACCCTGACCCCCCAAGAACTAAAAGATATCGGAATACAGATGATACTAGCTAATGCCTATCATCTTTATCTAAGACCAGGCACAGAGCAAATTCAAAGAATGGGAGGATTACACCATTTCATGGGATGGAACGGAGCCACGCTTACTGACAGTGGTGGCTACCAGATATTCAGCTTGGCTCATTTACGTAAAGTAAACGATGAAGGAGTCACTTTTCTATCCCATATTGATGGAAGCCAGCATCTTATTACACCTGAATCAGCCATAACAATACAGGAATCGATTGGAGCAGACGTGATTATGGTTCTGGATGAATGTCCCTCATTCAAGGATAGTTTTAAAAAAGTTGAGCAAGCTATGCACAGGACACATAGATGGGCTAAAAGATGTAAACAAGCCCAGAGACGCAATGACCAGAAACTATTTGCTATTGTACAGGGTGGCACTTTTACCGAATTGCGCCAACAATCAGCAACCCATCTTGCGTCAATGGGATTCGATGGATATGCCATTGGAGGGCTAAGCCTGGGCGAACCAAAGGCTATAACCCAAACGATAGTTGGTGAAACCGCCGACCTGCTTCCTAAAAACAAACCAAGATATCTGATGGGAGTAGGCTCTCCTGAAGATATAGTCCATGCAGTAGACAGGGGAATAGACATGTTCGATAGTGTTCTGCCTACTAGAGTGGCTCGAAATGGTGCACTTTTTACATGGCAAGGAAGAATCAATATCCAAAAGTCCTATTATAGCAAAGTGGAAGGCCCTTTTGACCCCAACTGCAACTGTTATACATGCCGTAACTTCTCTGCAGCATATATACATCATCTGTTCAGATGTAAAGAACTTTTGGCATATAGATTAGCAACTATCCATAATCTTACCTTCATGAACACTTTAATGAATAAGATAAAAGATAGTATCGCTAATGCCACATTCAGTTCATTTAAAAAAGATTTTCTGGCCAATTATAAAGGAACCGATGAAAAGCTAAGAATGTCTCAAAAGGAGAAATGGTTAGCTTCACAAAATATTAGCGAGGTAAATCGAGAATTAAAGAGTGGCAATTAAACTAACTAACAGTTGAGATGGAATCAGTAATGTTATTCAACAATTTACTATGGATCGTCTTCATTATCGTCGACTTAAGCCTTGCTCTAATTATATATCGTTTCTTTGGAAAATTTGGACTCTACGCCATCATTGTAGCCTCGGTCATTACCGCAAACATCCAAGTGCTTAAGACCGTTCAACTATTTGGTTCTATAGCAACACTGGGTAATGTTCTATACGGCAGTATCTTCTTTACTACAGATGTATTAAGTGAGATCTATGGTAAAAAAGCAGCCAGGCGAGCAGTATGGCTTGGTTTTGTCGGCATGATACTAATGACTATTTGGATGCAAATCGGGCTGAAGTTCATCCCAGATATATCAGATTTTTCTCAAAGCTCTCTATCGATAATATTCGAACCTATGCCAAGGATCGCAGCAGGAAGTATGATTGCCTACATCGTATCACAGCACCACGATATTTTCGCCTTCCATTTCTGGAAAAATAAAACAAAAGGCAGATTTCTCTGGCTAAGAAATTGTGCGTCCACCATGGTCTCTCAAGCGATTGACAGCATCATATTCTGCTTTATTGCCCTATGGGGTCTATTTGATATTAACGTGTGGTTACAAATACTGGCAACGACTTACCTTTTGAAATGGTTCATCGCCGTTATGGATACTCCTTTTATCTACCTAGCTACCAGAATCAGCAAAACCGTAGTAGCCAGAGAAATACATACTACACTACTAGAGTAAAGCTAAAATAGCTATTCTAACAAGCCTCAAAGTTGTTGTGTTGTGCTATCACAATAAGTCATTAGTCAATTGTTTTATTTCATAATTGGTTTGTTGTGTTAAATGAACACTAGCAACATTTCTCCCTGATGCACACAGTGCCTGAAAATCCCCCGTAGCCTGAGCACTTACTACCACTCCAAAAGTATACGGTTTACCAGGAATAGGTAAATCATTTTTATACTCCGTAGTAAGCTGTAAAAACAGGCCCTTGTCTGGCCCTCCTTTATGCAGTTGCCCGGTAGAGTGCAAGAACCGTGGCCCATAACCGAGCGTAGTAGCAATGCAGTATTGTTGTATTATCCTGCGCCTTAAACTTAGTAAAGCCTCATCAACTTCAGCCGTTTGGCGAATATAAGCCATAATAGCAAAATAACTGCCCTTTTCTACTTCAGCAAGTAACTCCGCTACAGAAGTAGCCGAAATCGTTTCTGGAAGGCGTCTTGTGTTTCCATATTCTTCCAAAATATGCTTCGTCAACTCTTTACTTTTCTGTACATCGGGCTGGTCAAATGGATTTACATCAAGCATTGACCCAGCAACAGCAGTGGCAAATTCCCAACGGAAGAACTCTGCCCCAAAATCATATTTACCCCGCACCTTCAAGGTCACTATTGGTTGCCCTGAAGACTTTATTCGGTTAACAGCCTCATCAACTATGAAATTGTCGTCATCCTCCATACGCAAGTGAATAAACAACCGATCATCCCCATAGTACTTCGGATTCACCAGTGGCTCTGCAACAACCGGTATTATTCCTTTCCCTTCCTTGCCTGTACTTTCAGCAATAAGTTGTTCTATCCATAGTCCAAACCCGCTA
This sequence comes from uncultured Dehalococcoidales bacterium, assembly GCA_964413335.1. Classification (GTDB taxonomy): domain Bacteria; phylum Chloroflexota; class Dehalococcoidia; order GIF9; family AB-539-J10; genus JAUUZT01. Next base: position 8,096 of record CAYPSP010000025.1, on the reverse strand, counting down.
ATACTTGGAGACGTGACAAGAGTCAATTTATCCCTTCCTCTTAAAGCCATGGTACCAATAACAGCCCCAAGCCAAGCCCCAGGATTCTTACCAGCTTGTATATTGGGGCTACATTCATACTGCATATTCTTCGCTCGATCGAGAAACTTCTCAATATCCATCCCTATCAGCGCTGCAGGAACCAGACCATAATAAGACAGAACAGAATAACGTCCTCCCAGATCAGGGTTGTTCAGAAATGTATTTAGAAACTGCTGTTCCTCGGCCATTAGTGCTAAAGGAGACCCAGGATCAGTTATTGCCACGAAATTCTGTCCTGCTTCTTGTTGTCCGCTAATAGAATTCAGCAGCCCCTTGAAATATTGATAAAGTACTAGAGGTTCAGTAGTGTTACCAGATTTAGAGGAAACCAGAAATAAGGTATGTTTGAGATCTATTGTCTCTGCCACTTCAATCACTTCCGCTGGTACTGTGGAATCCAACACGATGAGCTTGAGATATTCCCTAGAAGTACCAAATATCTGTCGCAACACTTCTGCTCCCAGACTACTACCTCCCATGCCAAGTAGAACTACGGTATGGAAACCTCTACTACGAATATCTTGAACAAAAGAGTACAAAGAAGGTATTTTCTCATACATCTGTTCAGCGACTGTAAGCCAGCCTAAACGATTGACGATTCCCTCTGGATCAGATTTCCAAGCAATAGGGTCTCGCTGCCATATATGCCCAATCAGATTGCTTTTGTCGAAGCTGGTTAGAACCGATTCCAGCTCAGCATTATCGAAACTAATATTGAACACTTCAATTAGCTTGCCTTTTGGTGAGTAAACCGCTCTTTTCAGTTATTCCATTCAGTAATTTATCAAAGGAATCAATAAAAGCTTTAACGCCTTTATCCAATAGCCTCTCAGTCACAGTTTCTATATTAATTCCAGCCTCGGCAAGTTCTGCAAAGGTATGCCTAGCCTCAGCAAGATTCTCATCCAAAGTAGCGCTGACTTTCCCATGCTCAAGGAAAGCAGTAATCGTCCCGGGAGGCATAGTATTTATTGTATTCGGTCCGATAAGTGGCTCTACATATAATAGATCGTTATAAGCAGGATTCTTGGTACTTGTACTTGCCCAGAGAGGCTTCTGTACACGAGCGCCTTTCGCCTTCAACTTAGCGAACCGTTCACTACCAAAATTATCTTTGTATGATTGATTAAGCAATTTGGCAGTAGCAACCCCTGTCTTACCATACAGGGTTTTTAACTGTTCCTGTCCCTGTTGAATATGCTCATCCAATAAGGTATCCACCGCTGTATCGATTCGACTGATGAACAATGAGGCAACAGAAGCCACTCCAGTTATATCTAAATTCCTCTGAACCAGTTCTTCCAGACCTGTAATATACGCATCCACTGATTGTTGATAGTTATCAAGAGAGAACAATAGTGTGACATTGACACTAATGCCTTTGCCAACAAGGCGGCGAATTGCAGATATACCTTCAACTGTAGCCGGAACTTTAATCATTATATTGGGACGATTCAGTGCAGCAAATAATCTTAAACCCTCCTCAACTGTGCCATCCGTATCATAAGCCAACTTGGGGTTAACCTCCAGGCTAACATAACCATGCTCGCCTCTAGAATTTTCGTATACCGGGCGCAGTATATCAGCAGCAGCTCCAATATCTTGTAAAACCAGGGCTTCATAAATTTCGATTTTATCCTTATTTCCCCTAGCTAATGTCAACAACGACTCGTCGTAATCACTATTCCCTGTTATCGCTTTTTCAAAAATGGTAGGGTTTGAAGTCACACCACTAATCCCCCATTCGATATATCTCCGAAACTCACCAGAGTTAATTAAGCCTCGCTGAATATAATCAAGCCATATATCCTGCCCCAATCGCTGAGCTCCTCTAATAGAGTTCATCTAAGTACTCTCTTCCCATATCTTCACTATACACAAAGGACAAAGCCAAATATCTGACTGAAAATCCACTATTTTCTTCACCTATCATTTTCGATGTAGAAGTCTCAAAACCTCATCTACTACCCGTTGAGTACTAAATCCATACTTCTCATAAACTACTTCCCCCTTGCCTGTGGCGCCAAAACAAGATACACCAATAGCAATTCCATCGAGGCCAATATATCGTTCCCATCCAGTGGATGCACCGGCTTCCACGGATATACGTGCTCGTATATCCGGAGGCAAGACCTCATTACGGTAACTTTCAGGCTGAGCATCAAACAACTCCCATGATGGGAATGATACAACCCGAGCCATTATCCCTTTCTCCTTCAATAAACGCCCACCCTCAAGAGCAATGTGCAACTCAGATCCAGTGCCTATAATAATAACATCAGGCTTTTTTGCTGCGTCCCAAATCACATACCCCCCTCGTCGTAGACCACTGGCAGAAGCCAGTTTTTTGCGATTTAATATTGGTAGATCTTGGCGGCTAAAGACTAAAGCAGTAGGGCTTTCACTATTTTCCATCGCTACTTTCCACGCCTCAACCGTCTCTGTAGCATCTGCAGGGCGAATAGTTATCAGGTTTGGCATAGCTCTAAATCCCATGAGTTGTTCAACAGGTTCATGAGTAGGGCCATCCTCACCAACAGCAATTGAGTCATGGCTAAAAATGAACACTACTTGGAGGCCCATAATTGCCGCCATACGCACTGATGGACGCATGTAATCTGAAAAGGTGAAGAAAGTCGATGTAAAAGGTATCACTCCTCCATGCAGAGTAATGCCATTAGCTATAGCTCCCATCGCATGCTCTCTAATGCCAAAATGGATGTTACGACCCGCATAATCTTGAAAACCAAAATCTCCACAATCCTCTAACCTAGCATTGACTGAAGGAGCAAGATCTGCAGAGCCTCCCATGAAGAAATGGACCTTCTGTGCTATCTTGTTCATTACGCGTCCCGAAGCTTTTCGCGTAGCAATAGGATGGTTATCTGCATTGAACATTTCATCCAATTCACTATCCCATCCCTGCGGTAATTCTTTACGGAGATCCTTCTCTAATTGCTCAGCCTCCAATGGATAAGCCTTTCGATATTCACTCAGTTTTTGCTCCCATTCTTGCTGCTGCTTCTTCCCCCGTTCTACTGCCTGCCTACAATGAGACAAAACCTCAGATGGAACGGTGAAAGCTTCTTTATAAGTCCATCCAAGATTATCCTTGGTCAAACGTACCTCTTCTTCCCCCAACGGTGTCCCATGGGTCGAAGCACTGCCTTCTTTGTTGGGACTACCATAAGCAATGATAGTCTTGCAGATTATTAGACTTGGGTGACTATCATCTGCCTGTGCCATCCGAATAGCCTCATCCACAGCGGATAAGTCCATGCCATCTATCGAAATAACCTGCCAACCATAAGCTTTAAACCGTTGACCAACATTTTCAGCGAATGCGATATCAGTATTCCCTTCAATAGAAATATTATTATCATCATAGAGACAAATAAGTTTACCCAGCCTAAGCGTCCCAGCCAGCGATGCTGCTTCAGAGGTAATGCCCTCCATCATACCGCCATCTGACTCAATTACATACGTAAAATGATTGAATATTTCATAACCAGGTCGATTATAACGAGCTGCTATCCTCCTCTCGGCCATAGCCATGCCTACAGCCATAGCAAACCCCTGGCCTAATGGCCCCGTGGTCGCTTCAACCCCTGGTGTAAGCTTATATTCAGGATGCCCACCCGCCTTGCTTCCCCATTGTCGAAACTGCTTGATATCTTCCAGAGAGATATCATATCCCGCCAAATATAACAAGGGGTATAACATGGCAGATAAGTGCCCAACCGACAACACAAACCGATCACGATCAGGCCAATCAACATCATGAGGATTATGTTTGAGAAACCTGTCCCATAACACATAAGCCATGGGTGATTGTCCTAATGGTCCTCCAGGATGGCCAGAGTTTGCCTTCTGCACTGCATCCACCGCCAGAAAACGAATAGTATTGATGCATTGATCATCAGTAGCTGTCATCCTCGCATTTTCCTCCTTTATTACAGTCTAACTAATATCAATCGATATGACATGAGAATCCCAAAATAAGTACACTGGCATAGCCTGCTGGAAACAAACTACACTACCAATAGAATACTGCAATCCACAAAATAGCATACCTAACTCTCACATAATAACATTTTAACCTTAAATATCTCTATGGCTTAGCCTAAAAAAACATTAAAATTATTTTTTAACAGAAATAAAAATTGCTATTTCACTAATTCAACTATACTGCAAATACTGATTTATAATTTTAATTATCATGAGCTATAATCTAATATGTTAATTGTCCGTGCAGGAAAATTTATAAATGAAAGTAAGCACAGTAGATGAATTAAGAACCTTGGATAGAGAAGCCATCCATACTTTCAACATTCCTGCGGATAAACTGATGGAGAACGCCGGGCTTTCAGTATATTTCACAATTCTAAAAGAATTTGGGATAAAGGGCAGGAAATTCTCCGTTTTTTGTGGAACAGGAAATAATGGTGGTGATGGATTAGTTGTTGCCCGAAAACTTCATTCCAGTGGTGGGAAAGTAAGAGTTTTTCTAATAGGAAACGAATCCAAATTTAAAGAAGAGACAAAAAATAATCTTCAGATATTAGTAAAAATGTCTATAGATATCTGTAAGATAGACTCAATTAGGGATGTAAAATCTGCAATAAATGACTCGGACGCTATCATTGATGCTATTCTGGGCATAGGATTGACAAGAGATATCAGCGGTTTATGTAAAGATGTAATTCAGGTGATAAACAATAGCCACAAGACAGTGTTCAGTATTGATATTCCATCAGGCATAAGCGGTGATACAGGAGCAATGAAAGGCACAGCGATAAATGCAGATTACACCGTAACATTTGGGCTACCCAAGAGAGGAAATATTCTCTATCCCGGATATGAACACTGCGGAAAACTATATGTATCACATATATCTTTCCCCCCAGTGCTCTACAGCTCTGATTCTATTAAGGTAGCAATAAGCAGTCTCATGGAACTTCCTGAGAGAAATAAAGTTGCTCACAAGGGAAATTTCGCTAAGGTACTGTTTATTGCAGGAGCATCAGGATATTATGGCGCACCATATTTCTCTGCTTTATCATTTCTTAAAGCCGGAGGAGGTTACTCCCGCCTAGCCGCTCCCATCTCCATCTCCCCTTTCCTAGCAAGCAAAGGAAGCGAGATTGTCTTTATCCCTCAAACTGAAACTGCAGAGGGAAGTATTTCGCTGGAGAACAAAGATAGACTGCTTGAGCTCACTGAGAATATGGACATGGTTATTATAGGGCCAGGTCTTTCTCTTAATGAAGAAACACAACAACTTGTACGAGAGCTAACCCTTTTAATCAGCAAACCCCTGCTTATTGATGGTGATGGTCTCACTGCTATCTCAACTGATATAGAATTAATAAAAAACAGAAAAGCTGAAACTATTCTCACACCACACATGGGCGAGATGGCAAGAATCACTAAGATTAAAATAAAAGAAATAAATGAAAATAAAATAGATGTCTTACAGCAAATGGCAAGAGAACTAAACTCCATAATAGTACTTAAAGGAGCTCACTCACTCATCGGTTATCCTGATGAAACAGTAAACATAAATATGAGCGGAAACTCTGGCATGGCAACCGCTGGAAGTGGTGATATCCTGACAGGAACTATTGCAGGAATGTTCGGCCTTGGATTATCTATTAAAAATGCCGTAAAGATGGGTGTTTTTATACATGGACTTTCAGGAGACTTATCTGCAAATGATAAAGGAGAAGATGGCATAACAGCTCAGGATATAATGGACTATATCCCAATCAGTATAAAATCCTATAGGGAAAACTATCCCGATATCTCACAAAACTTCTACAAAAGTATCTTTATGATATAGATTCGTAATTAAAAGAAACTAACAAAAATGCTCATTATTAGTGATATCTTGTTATAATAGTTGAAGAATTAGATAGAGCATATAAGAAGTTAAGAGATATCAGTATAATTAATAAATGGTAAGTAAAAATAATATTATGAAAGTTTTTGGGCCAGTTCCATCGAGACGATTAGGACATAGCCTTGGAATAAATAACATCCCTCCAAAGATATGTTCATATGCCTGCGTTTATTGCCAGTTAGGAAAAACACTAAACATGCAGCTTAACCGAATGGAGTTTTATAAATTAAACGACATAATAAATGATGTATTTATCAAAATAGCAGAAGCCAAAACCAAAAAGGAACCCATCGACTATTTAAGCTTCGTACCTGATGGAGAACCAACTTTGGATATTAATTTAGGAAAAGAAATCGATATGCTAAAATCCCTGGGAAAAAAAATCGCTGTAATTTCAAATGCATCGTTGATATCTAATAATTCTGTTAGAGATGACTTAGCAAAAGCCGATTGGGTTTCTCTTAAAGTTGATGCGGTGAGCGAAGAATGCTGGCGCCAGATTGACAGACCACATGGGGCACTGAAACTAAAGGACATTTTAGATGGCATAAGTACCTTTTCCCGCATGTTCGATGGAACGCTGGTAACTGAAACAATGCTAATTAAAAATGTAAACGACAACAAAAATGAAATCAGTAAAATAGCTAGTTATCTAATGGATATAAACCCAAATATTGCGTATATAGCAATACCAACCAGGCCTCCAGCAGAAAAATGGGTTGAACCGGCCTATGAACATAATATTAACAAGGCTTATCAAGTATTTAATGAAAAGTTAGATAAGGTAGAATATCTGCTAGGCTACGAAGGAAATGCCTTCGCCTTTACTAACAACGCCGAAGACGATTTACTTAGTATAACCTCAGTTCATCCCATGCGAGAGGATGCCATAAACGAGTTTCTATTAAAATCTAATGCTGATGCTAACCTCATTAAAAGACTAATCATTGAAGGAAAATTGGTAGAGACTGAATACAACGGTAAAAAATTCTATACAAGAAAACTATCAAGGCTAACCTAATACTGCATTCAGCCATTCCCAGTACACTTTCTTACTATATAAGTATATGTTTCAATATCCAATAGCTCAGATTTCTCCACTTCATGTTAAATAACAGTTCCTCCCATCAGCTTTAAATCACAATCTCTATTTTATCCACTCTGGTATAATATACGCATGAAATCTGGTCTGGTTTATGATCCTATTTATTTGGAGCATAACACAGGTGAACATCCAGAAAATGCCAGTAGACTCATCTCTATCATGTCACATCTAAAACAGACCGGCATTGAAAAGGCCATCACCTCGCTTCAACCATGCATCGCCTCAGAGAAAGAAATCGAGATGGTACATAGTAGAAGATATATCGCCAAGCTAATAAATACTGTAGAAACTGGCGGAGGCTGGCTTGATCCGGATACTTTTGTCTGTCCGAAATCATATGAAGCAGCTCTATATGCTGCTGGTGGATTGCTAACCGCACTAAAAGCAGTATGGAACAATGAGGTAAACAATGCCTTCGCTCTGGTTAGGCCTCCGGGCCATCACGCAGTTAATAATCATTCAATGGGATTTTGTCTGCTAAATAACATAGCCATCGCTGCAAAATTCGCACTTGATAACCTAGATATTGACCGTATTCTCATTGTTGATTTCGATGTTCATCATGGAAACGGTACCCAAGATACTTTTTACAACGATCCCAGAGTCCTCTACTTTTCGACACATCAATATCCCTTCTTCCCTGGTTCAGGAAGCGTCAACGAAATAGGAGAAGAACAGGGAAAAGGTTTCACAGTAAATTTTCCAATGAGGGCTGGATGGGGAGATCAAGAATATTCCAGAATTTACAATGAAATTCTTATCCCAATTGCAAGAAGGTTCCAACCACAGCTTATTCTAGTCTCGGCAGGATTTGATGCTCATTGGGCAGACAAACTAGCCATGATGCAATCAAGTATATCCGGGTTCGCTCATATAATAACTATACTCAGAGACCTGGCAACAGAACTGTGTAATGGTCGACTTATCCTTACTCTAGAAGGTGGTTACAATTTACAAGTAATTGCTTTTTCGGTGGAGTCTACTTTCAACATCCTTTTAGGTAACCCC
>CAYPSP010000024.1:0-11544 GCA_964413335.1 uncultured Dehalococcoidales bacterium | reverse complement strand
GAAAGCAATAGAATACACAGTGATGACTGCCTTGGCTTTGAATTGCACTATTCCAAGATATACGAAGTTTGACCGTAAGAACTATTGTTATCCTGATTTGATGAAAGGATATCAGATCTCTCAATACGATGCTCCTATAGGACAAAATGGTTGGCTTACTATTGATAGTAAACTAATAAAAAAGAGGATTAATATCACTCGAGTGCATCTGGAAGAAGATGTGGCTAAATCATGGCACAGAAGTGACTATAGTCTTATTGATGTTAATCGTGCAGGGGTACCATTAATGGAGACAGTTAGCGAGCCGGATATTAGGTCTCCTGAGGAAGCACGAGATTACTTGGTTAAGTTGCGGAATATTCTTCGTTACCTGGGGGTGTCTACAGGGAATATGGAAGAAGGCAGTTTCAGATGTGATGCTAATATCAGCCTGCGTCCTGTTGGCTCTAACAAATTGTTTACTAGAGTTGAGATTAAAAACCTGAATAGTTTTAAGGCCGTTTATCAGTCTTTAAAATATGAAGCAAGACGGCAAAAAAAGGTGTATGAAGAGGGAGGGAAACTAGTTCAAGAGACTAGGGGATGGAAAGAGGCAGAAGGAGTAACAGTTGCACAGAGAAGTAAGGAATATGCCAATGACTATCGATATTTTCCCGAACCTGATTTGCCACCTGTGATGTTTGACAAAATATGGATTGAGAAAATCAAAGCGAATCTTCCTGAATTGCCTGAGGCTAAGAGGGAACGTTTTATGCTACAATATGGTTTGCCGTTATATGATGCTGGAGTGTTGACTGCTTCAGGGACGTTGGCTGTTTATTTTGAAGATTGCATTAAAATAACGGGTAGTGATAAAGCCAAGCCAGTAAGCAACTGGCTGCTAGGTGATTTCAACAGGTTACTTAACTTAGAGGGTATTGATATTGAGAATGCGAGAGTAAGTCCTGCAAATCTAGTTGAGATGCTTGAATTGATAGATAAAGGAGTTATTAGTGGGCCAGCTACTAAAATGGTGTTTGAGGAAATGTTTCAAAGTGGAAAGCATGCTAGTGAGGTTGTAAAAGACAAAGGACTAAGTCAGATTAGTGATGAATACGAATTAAGGGCAGTTGTGAACAAGATAATAGAGAACAATGCAAAGTCGGTGACTGATTTTAAAAATGGTAAACAACAGGCCTTGATGTTCATTATTGGACAGGTAATGAAAACTACTAGAGGAAGGGCTAATCCTACTATGGTAAAAGATATTCTTATGGAAGAGTTAGGAGAAAAGTAGATGCCGACGTATCTGGCTATTGCTCAATTATTGGTCGCTATTGCACTAATTGTAGTCATTTTGTTCCAGCTTCATGGGGGTGGTATGGGAGGTATATTTGGACAGTCTGATTCTGTCTACCGAACACGTAGAGGGATTGAAAAAGGCTTGTTCATTCTTACCATTGTTTTGGCTGTTATTTTTGTTATAGTAGCGATAATCTCGGTGCTGTATTCATAATAACTAAGAATGTCTTCAGTAATAACATTAACAACGGATTTTGGATTAACGGATGCATATGTTGGTGCTACTAAGGGAGCCATCCTAAGTGTTAACCCTGATGCTGTTATCGTAGATATAACACATTCTATCGAACCGCAGAATATAGTACAGGGGGCATTTGTCTTGAATAATGCTTATCACTATTTTCCTAAACAAAGCATTCACATAGCTGTTGTTGACCCTGGCGTGGGAAGTAAGCGTTGTGGGGTGATATTGAAAACCCCATCTGCTCTGTTTGTTGCTCCTGACAATGGTATTTTGAGCTGGGTAATTAATGAGTTATCTTTGAATGAGGATTGGTCGAGTCAAGAATCTATGCCATTTGAGAAGCTGCTTTTAGGTGATGGACTTGAGGCTGTGGCTATCACCGATCCACGCTTTTGGCGTCAACCAGTGAGTGCTACTTTTCATGCAAGGGATATATTTGCGCCAGTTGCTGCTGGACTTTCGCTTGGCATCTCAATTTATGAATTTGGAGAGAAATTAAACTCTCTCCATGTTTTTCCTGCCCAGAGGCCTTTCGTTGGACAGGAGGGGAGTTTGTCCGGTCATGTAATACACGTCGATTATTTTGGCAATCTGATTACTGATATAAGGAGTACAGATTTACCAAAGAAATCCATCGTGATTGAGATAGCTGGGTATCAGATCCGAGGGTTGATGCGCTATTATCAGGAGTCAAACGGATTGGTGGCTATTCTAGGTAGCAATGGCTATCTCGAAATATCTATACCAAAGAAAAATGCATGCGATTTCCTCGGTGCACACGTAGGTGATGAAGTCACTGTAGTAGCTGCTCAGTAACAACTATTGTTTATTAATGAGTTATCTTTCCCTATCCAAATACGCCAAGCATTCTCAATCCAAGATAAATTAAAAGAGCTATAAAAATGTACTGTAGCTGTTTTGCTGGCAAATCATGTGCTAGTTTCGCTCCCAGTTGTGCCATTGGAATGCTGGTTACTACTAGACAGAGCCACATCAGGCCGTTTATATAACCTATAGAGTATGGTGGAAGTGTCCCTGTTATTCCTTGAGAGTTTACTATCCAATATATAATAGAGCCCATACTAATAAAGGCTACTGCACCAGTAGAGGTACCCACAGCCTCGTGCATGACAAAACCGAGGGCGATGACCATTGCAGGAACCATGACTGCACCGCCTCCGATACCTGCCAGTCCCGCTAAAACCCCGACGGGAAACCCCAAAGCTGCCAGAGCAACTGGATTTATTTTAGTAGGTTTATTCTCTATAATCTCTTTTGATGATTTTAATGCCCTTGTTTTTCCTATACCCATCCAGGCAGCAATGATAAGCAACAATATGCCAAATACTATTTTTAAAATATCGTTTGGTAATATATTAGCAAGGCGTGCTCCAAGGAGAATAGAACCAGCTGCGCCACAAGGTCCGAGAATCAATGCTGCTCGCCAGCGCACTGCTTTCTTTTTATTATGTCTCAAAACTCCACTAATGGCTGTGGGTAAAATCACTGCTGCACTTGTAGCGACAGCTATTTTCATTGAGAAAAGACCAAAGCCCATCAAATCAGCTATCCAGCAGAGTGCAGGTACTAATATTATTCCTCCTCCAATACCCAGCAAGCCACTTGCTAATCCTGCGCCTGCTCCGGTTAGCAGTAGTATAAGAACGTATGTTATGGTCATAGTATTTCCATTTTCAAATTTGTAATATTAAGGTTATAAAATTATTATTTATTGTGTAGTACAGTAAGCAAATTTCTTGTTATGGAAGATAGAAAATCTGAACGATACTGCTCAATATTTCCCTGATCACACAATTTAGCCAGTTCGGGATCTATAGGTAGTTTCCCCAACAGCGAAGTCTCTGCTTTCTCTGCCATTTCTTTCCCTTTACTTCTACCAAATATTTCCATTTTTAGACCTGTTTCTGGCACCAGAAAGTAGCTCATATTCTCAATTAAACCCAGTACGCGGACGTTCAATTTGCTCGCCATTTTTATGGCTTTCATTACTATCATCTCTGTTAAATCTTGAGGAGTATAAACATCGATTACACCTGAAAGAGGAATAGTCTGCATTAGCGTTAGGGGGATGTCTCCTGTACCTGGGGGTACATCTATTATCAGATAATCGAGCTTACCCCATAAGACCTCTTCCCAGAATTGTGTAACAGCCTTAGACATTAGTGGCCCTCGCCAAATAACAGCATCATTCTCATTAGGCAATAACAGGTTCATAGAGATGACTTCAATGCCTGTCTTGGAGAGTATAGGAAGGATACCACCATTATCGCCACTTGGATGTTCGCTAAGGCCAAACATCTTAGGTATGCTTGGCCCTGTAATATCAGCGTCGAGAATGCCAACCTCATTGCCTTCAAGGGCAAAATATATAGCCAGCAATCCAGCCATTAGAGATTTACCAACTCCTCCTTTGCCACTCATCACAGCTATAATATTCTTTATTTGATTAATCTCAGTTATCTTGCTTTCAACAAAGTCAAGATTCACTTCATTAATTTCTGGAATGGCCTTGATATTTTCATTTATCTTATTCTTGAGCCAGTCTTGAGATTGGGCAGAGATTGCGGTTGACGACAAACTGATATTTACTTTGTTGTCTTCAACTTCAAATTTTCTCACCAGGTTCATATGAAATAAACTACGCCTTACTCCAGGTACAAGAACATGCTCGAAGACCTCTTCGACTTGCTTTTCTATAGACATAAATATCCTCCTCGATAAATCACGAAATTAGTTAATAGCAAACAAACTTTATTTTTATAGGGTTTTATAAACTTAGTGGTCGCACATATCGGTGCCTGTAGTAAGTGTACCATTGATATAATCAAGCACGGCTTTTTCAGGGTCTCCTGACAAAACATTAGTGATAACCTTGATATTATTTTCATTAAAGATTGCTTGTGCTCTAGAGCCTATACCAGCAGCTATGATAATATCTGCTCCTTGTTCTGCTAACCAGGCAGGAAGGAGTCCTGGTTGATGTTTTGGAGATGCCATATTTTCTCTCTTTAAGATATTTCCTGTTGTTTCATCTACATCGAAGAAAGCGAATTCTTCACAATGGCCAAAATGTCCGCTTAATTTCCCTCCAACTAATGGTATCGCGTATTTCATCTATTTCTCCTTAATTAATCTAGCTGAGACTATTCAATGCAGTTTTTTACATGTCAAACTTACTTAACCTGGACTAATTTGCACTATAAGATGCCTTTGTATCATTTATTAGAGATCCACCTCACTAAAAGGCATCTTTGCAGTTGCCTAAAATTCCTTATATTGCAGAAATTTAAATTTGATATATGACACCTAATTTATAGCACATTTATTGGTATAAACTAAAATATGAACTCCAAAATGTTTGAATTTAACTATTAAAACCTGGAGTGGCGAGTATGGAACTAGTATTAAACATCACCTATATAGGCCTCAAAGGATTTTCTTACCTTGCCTGTGAGGCCTATAATTACTTGAACAGCTACGCCATAGAGAATACTATAAGCACTTAGATCCATAGCTTTTACTAAGTCCTGTCCGTACTTCCTTTATTGATGAGTAGCTGATCAGTACTAATTCATGCTTCACCAATAGTTCTTTGACAGGAATACCATAAGGTTTTAAACAACATCGTCTCAGAATAGACTATTACCGTATACGCACGTCAACCAAGATGTGGAATAATTGTTATTTCTGAATCTCGCTTTATAGTCAATTATTTATAACTATGATCCTATATTTAGTTTAATCCGATGGCTCAAGTTTTTTTATTCGTGCTTCAACCTGAGCTAGCTGGTCTCGTATGGCCTGCGACTGCTCTCTTAGTATATCAATCTCTTTTTCTTGAGTCATCTGGGGGGCAAAGGAATCTACTTCGGGGTAGGCATAACCATAAGGAATTCCCTGCCTGCCCCATGGTCTGTTTGCAGGATATTCCGTTATCCCTCTAAAGCCGTACCCTCTTCTAAGACCGTAATTATTTACTCCTCTTCCCAAAGGGTTGCAAAATCCCCTTCCTCCGCCTGTCATTGGTCCAATTCCTCTTGGGCCTGTTCCATCAAATCCTGGCATGATTCACCTCCTTATATTAACTGATGTAGCAGAACTATCATTTTATTTATAACAAATTTCCTTTCATAGAAATATTAGATATTTATTGCCTTAAATAATATGTTTCCTCATTCTGTTCGGGATTGCTATTACCTTCTTCCTCTTCGAAATCTTCCTTTATCTCTGCTGCCATAATTAAAAGGGGATATAGGATATTCTGGTTGAATATTTATACTGGAACAGTTGGGGCAGGATATAGGATCTCCACTTGCCAGGACATCAAATGGCACATTCCACTTATGTCCATCTTCGTTACATATAAAACGACTTTGTGGAAAGCCAAAGTTTCCACCCTCTATATGAATTGCTTTGCCAGTTACTAATGCGTCAGCCAGTTTTTTACGAGCTGATTGCAATATACGATGGAAGGTTGGCCTGGATATACGCATCTTTTGAGCGCTGGCCTCTTGTTCTAATCCTTCCATGTCTTTAAGCCGAATAGCTTCTATTTCCTCAACTGAAAGGCTCACCTTATTGAGGTTGCGAACTGGAACGCCCAGCGGCTTGAAGTAACTGAATTGTGGCATTTTTGCTATACAACGCAACTTTACAGGTCTTGGCATTGTTAAATTACCTTCATTTGAATTATTATGAACATATGTCAATAACTATTCTATATAACAAATTGGTTGTTGTCAACTCCGCGTAGAAATTATGTCCGGAAGGATAAAATAATGATTGTTCAAAGTATGGAGAATAGTTAAAGTGAGGGGGGTTTCCATATTAGAGCTATAGATTGAGAAGCTATACCTTCCCCCCTGCCTGCAAAGCCCAGACCATTAGAACTGCTTGCCTTGATTGTTAGCATGGTTGAATTGATATTAATAGTATGGCTGATGGTTCTACGCATTTCAGGAATGTATGGAGAAAGCCGTGGTTGTTCAGCGATAATAGTGCTGTCGATATTAATTATTTGGAATCCTTTTGTTTCGAGTAATTTGTACGTTTTTTCAAGTAGAATTAGACTGGAGATATCTTCGAATTCCGCATCTCCTGGAGGAAACAGGATGCCTTTATCACCAAGGTCTGCAGCGCCGCATAGGGCATCAATAATGGCATGAATAACTACATCAGCATCGCTCCACCCAGAGAGTCCTTTATTATATGAAATGCTGACCCCCCCTAGTATGAGTTTGTGCCCTGGAATAAAGGGGTGGCTATCATATCCAATGCCGACTCTTAAATCAGGCTTTTTCATTTGTAATTTACCATAGTGGTTGAAAGTTATATCTATTAGTCCATCTTTAGAGAAAGGACCTCTGCTAATATTAAATCCTCTGGTGTAGTTATTTTAATATTACTATAGGAGCCGAAGTAAATCTTTACACTGTGTCCTAGCCGCTCTACAGCGGAGGCATCGTCGGTAACCTCGCAAGAAAGTGTCTCATATGCCTTGGTTATTAGCTCGAAGTTAAATATCTGCGGTGTTTGTGCTGCCCATAATGAACTACGTGGTAAGGTATCCATAATTAACCTAATGTCGTTTGCGAGTTTTATAGTGTCTTTAACTGGTATTGCAGCTATAGCGGCTCCCTTGTTTTCTATAGCTGTTTCGATGCCTCTTTTGATTAAATCTATGGTGAGAAAAGGACGAGCTCCATCATGAACCATGACCCAGTTGCAATTATTGAGTTTACCCAGACCTTCTCTCACTGAATCTTGTCGTCGTTGTCCCCCTGCACATATCGCAGTAACCTTGGTCCAGTCTTTTTTTTCTGTTAATTCCTGCCCTATTCTCAATTTGTCCTTGTCCAGCACAATAATTATTTGTTGGATAAGTTGACATTTTTGGCAGGTATCCACTGACCACTCCAATGTGGTTTTACCAGCTATAGGTGTAAATATTTTATCTACATTACACATTCGTTCACTTTTACCGGCAGCAACAATGATAGCTCCTAATCGGGGATTGTTATTCACTGGTGACTTTCTCCTTCTTTCTCTCTAGGCCCAGATGTAGAGCTTCACCCAACGTTCTTGCTTCGAGGAACCTGGGAGTATTAGTTATAGTTGATGGTCTTAACATAAGTTTGGGAAGCAAGCATGACTTAAAGCCCAATCTTGATATTTCTGTAATTCTTCTTTCTATCTGGGGGACATTTCTTAATTCGCCACTTAACCCTATTTCTCCAAGAACAACTAAGTTAGGTAGTAGTTTCCTGTTATAAAAACTGGATGCTATGGCTAAGGCGACTCCTAGATCAATTGCAGGTTCGCTTATTTTCAAACCGCCAGTTACGTTTACTATAATATCTTGATTATAAAGTTTCAGTCCTGCACGCTTACTGAGCACAGCACTAATGAGTAGAAGTCTGTTAAAATCAATGCCATTGGCAATACGTCTGGGAGAACTGAAGGTCGTAGGTGTAGTAAGAGCTTGGATTTCTACAAGCAGAGGTCGGCTTCCCTCAAGTGGTGGTACTACAACTGACCCAATGCATGTGTCATTGTATTGGGATAAAAAGACTTCAGAAGGATTATTTACCTCCTTCATTCCATTATGACACATCTCGAATATACCTACTTCATTGGTAGAGCCAAAGCGATTTTTTGCACTTCGTAAGATTCGGTAGTTACTGAAGGCTTCACCCTCAAGATAGAGCACTACATCAACAATATGCTCTAATGTTCCAGGTCCGGCAATGGAACCATCCTTGGTTACATGACCGGTTATAAATGCTGGTATGTTTTTCTGTTTAACCCAGTGCATTAATTGTAACGTACATTCACGTATTTGACTGATACTACCAGGCAGTCCAGCGATGTCTTCTGAATACATAGTTTGAATTGAGTCTATCACTATAAGTTGTGGAGACAGCCTCTCTAAATATTCCAGGACGGCTAGTAAATTGGTTTCCGGAAGAACAAATAACCCTTGACTATTTATATTTAAGCGTTCTGCTCTAAGCTTAATCTGGTTTACGGACTCTTCTCCAGAAATGTAAGCTACAGGCTTGTTTGTTATAGCGAATGTTGCTGCTAATTGTATTAGTAGAGTAGATTTACCTATTCCTGGCTCTCCTCCAATAAGTATTAAGGAACCAGGAACTAAACCACCTCCTAGAACACGATTCATCTCAGATAAACCCAGGGGTAATCGAAGATGTGCAGAAGTTGTAATCTGAGAAAGTTCCAGGAGTTCGCTTGCTATAGAACTCAGCTGGTTAGATGAAGGAGAAGAACGACTAACAGTGGTTTCTATGAAGGTATTCCATGCGTCACAACTTGGGCACCTCCCAAGCCACTTGGCACTTTCTCTGCCACACTGCTGGCAGATGAAAACATTCCTTGGCTTTGTTTTGTTGCCACCGTTGGATTTCAAATCGGTTATCCGATACTTTTTAATACACTCTTAGTGATAATAAATGTCTTTACTATTAATTTATTATTGCTATTTATCTATGTAGGTAAGGCTTCCTTAACCAGTGGTCTGATTACTATATTTTCATCATCAGCGTCAATTACTACGCTATCTCCAGATGAGAAATCTCCTTGTAACAGTGATTCAGCGAGAGGATCTTCAACTAGATTTTGGATTGTACGGCGTAGAGGACGTGCGCCAAAAACGGGATCGTAACCTTTTTTACCTATAAGATCTTTTGCAGAGTTTGTAATTTCTATAGAGATATCCTTTTCCTTTAAGGATTGGGTAACTTGAGAAAGCATTAAATCAACAATCTTACGGATATGCTCTTTGCTCAAAGTATGGAATACTACCGTAGCATCGAGGCGATTAAGGAATTCAGGACGGAACCTTTTCTTCATTTCCCCAAGGACTTTCTCTTTCATTTTTTGATATTCTGCTTGCTGATTTTCTTTATTATCAATGTGGGTGGTGAAACCGATGTTCGTTTCTCTCTTAATAAGTTCAGCACCTATATTACTGGTCATAATGATAATGCTATTTCGAAAATCAACCCGTCGTCCTTTTGCATCTGTTAAATGACCATCATCAAATATTTGCAGTAGTATATTGAATACGTCATAGTGTGCTTTCTCAATCTCATCCAGGAGGATGCAGCAATAAGATTTATGTCTAACAGCCTCGGTTAATTGACCGCCTTCTTCATAGCCAACGTAACCTGGCGGTGCTCCGACAAGACGAGCTACTGAGTGTCGTTCCATGAACTCTGACATATCTATCCGAATTAAGGCATCTTCGCTACCAAACATGAATTCTGATAGAGCCCTGACTAATTCAGTTTTGCCTACCCCTGTAGGTCCTAAAAATATGAAAGCCCCAATTGGATGGCGCACCTCTTTTAATCCTGCACGTGCTCTCCTGACTGCTTTAGCTATGGTGGTTATGGCTTCATCTTGACCGATTATTCGGTGGTGTATTGTTTCTTCCATTTGGAGTAGACGCTCAGTTTCAGCGCTGGTTAATTGTATTACTGGAATTCCTGTCCACATGTTACAAACTTCAGCTATGTCATCTGCTGTAACGGTAGGCTTCCCTTCCTCCTGCTTAATTTGCCACTCTTTCTCTATCAAGTTGAGTTTTTCTATTAGCTGAACCTCGCGGTCACGTAGTTCAGCTGAATACTCATATTGCTGAGAAGCAATGGCTGATTCCTTCTCCTTGCGCATATTTTCAAGAGCTTGTCTTGACTCAGTAAGTCCCATGGGAGCGCTGCCTCGTTTGATACGCACTCGAGAACTTGCTTCATCTATTAAATCTATGGCTTTGTCAGGAAGGCGTCGGTCTGGTATGTATCTAGAAGCCAGAGAAGTTGCAGACTGTAAAGCTTCATCACTTATGGTTAAACGGTGAAATTCTTCATATCGGTAGCTTATGCCTCGAAGGATAGCTAATGTTTCTTCAGCACTTGGCTCAGCTACTAAAACACTTTGGAAACGCCTTTCCAAAGCTGGATCCTTCTCAATATATTTGCGATAATCATCGAGTGTAGTGGCACCGATACATTGTAACTCTCCTCGTGATAGGGGAGGTTTCAGGATATTGGCGGCATCAACGGCACCTTCAGCGGCACCGGCGCCTACTATCGTTTGCATTTCATCAATGAACAAAATGCAATTTCCAGCGGTTTTCTCTTCCTCAATGATTTTCTTTAGTCTCTCCTCAAATTCACCACGATATTTTGTACCAGCCACAAGGGAGCCAATATCTAGAATAATTATCCTTTTGTTTTGTAATGCCTCGGGGACTTTTCCTGAAACTATTTGCTGGGCTAGTCCTTCGACGATGGCTGTTTTGCCAACGCCAGGCTCACCGATGAGAGCAGGATTATTTTTTGTGCGTCGGCTTAAAATCTGGATTACTCTTTCAATTTCCTTGCTTCGTCCAACAATAGGGTCCAGTTTACCAGCGCTGGCCAGGGCGGTTAAATCAGTTCCAACTTGATCCAGTGTAGGGGTACGTGAAGAACTACGAGAGCTGCGAGCTCTTGTCGCCTGTTGACGTATAGTTTTATTGACTTCCTCACGAGTTTTTTCAATTGTAATACCAAGGCTATCTAGCACATTGCTGGCTACACCATCTTTTCCACGGATTAGGCCGAGTAATAGATGTTCAGTGCCGATGTAATTAGAATTGAAGTGACGTGCCTCATCAACTGCCAGCTCGATAACCTTCTTTGCTCGAGGGGCAAGACTGATATCACCAGTGGTTTGTTTGTCTCCTTTACCCACTACAAATTCTACCGCTGCTTGTACTTTTTTAAGCGGGATACCGAGGTTAATCAGGACCTTGGCGGCTACCCCTGTTTCCTCTGCAACAATACCTAGTAAAATATGTTCGGTGTCAATATAACTATGTCCTAAGCGTTGTGCCTCTATTTGTGCACGTGCCAGAACCTTGCGAGCTCCTTCCGAAAATCTTTCAAAGCCAGTAGCCATTTTCTATATCTCCTAATATAATACCCTTCTTCTAC
>CAYPSP010000023.1:0-11831 GCA_964413335.1 uncultured Dehalococcoidales bacterium | reverse complement strand
CTTCGAGCCAGCCCTGCTTCAGGAGCAATATCTAATAGAATAGTAAGATCTGGGACAAGTTTTTGAATTGTTAAGTTATTAACCATTTCTATGGTAGACATTGAGAGCCTTCGGCCGTAACCCTGATAAGCAATAGTAGACGAGATAAAGCGATCACAAATAACAATTTTGCCTGCTTGTAAAGCAGGAGAAATAACCTCATTTAATAGCTGGGCACGGGAGGCTGAAAAAAGAAAAAGCTCCGATTCAGGAGTAATAGGAGTACTCCCTCTGTTCTTTAGTATCTTCCTAATTCTGGTCCCTAACAAAGTGCCCCCTGGCTCAATTGTTAACACTGCAGGAATTCCCTGCTGACACAGTTTTCTATATAGAGCCCTGGCCTGTGTACTCTTACCACAGCCTTCGCCACCTTCAAATACGATAAACAAACTCAAATGTAGTTCCTATCTTTCTATTGTTTTATCCCATCTAAAAAACTGTACCTTCAATATGCAATCCCACGGCGTTTAGCAATTATGTTTTGTAAACGATGAATGTAGCAACTCTCCGAATCTGGGGGAGAGACTACGCCTAGGCATTGCTTCAACTGGGAAATACTGTTATTCCGAAGTACATAGATTGAGATGCCCATCATCTCAGCATCTCTTATCTTCTGAGATTTTTTGCGGTAGTAACTACGTGTAGTAAGAAAAAAGTCAGCCTGTTTCAGGTCATCCATAATCCTCAGATTTCTTTTCTCTTCCTTTGCACATTTTTGTAGTAGAGAGCGATTCACGCCAAAGAGAAAAATTCGTAGTGCATCCTCCTCTGTTTCTTTCAGTTCTCTAACGTCATTTTGCTGTCCGTTACCTACATGCGGAGAAGTCAACTCTTTCACATGGACTTCTCCAACCTCATCCATCCAACGGAGCTCTCCTGGAACAGATTGTTGATGCAAAATGGCATCAACTGCACTAACAACATTTGGATGAACAACCACTTTTCTGTAATCTAAAATCTCAACTACCATATCAAATGTGGGGGGTGCTTTACGCTCAAGAATAGATTTTTGTGTATGGCGACGCTTTGCCTCTTCATCCCCTAATGTAACCGTCTGAATACCACCAATGAGATCAGATAGCGTAGGGTTCATAATTAAATTTTCTAACGTATTCCCATGTGCTGTACCTACCAATTGGACTCCTCTTTCTGCAATAGTTCTAGCCGCCTGTGCTTCAAGTTCGGTGCCTATCTCGTCAATAATAATCACTTCTGGCATATGATTTTCTACTGCTTCAATCATCACTGCATGTTGCATAGCAGGTGTAGCTACCTGCATTCTCCGTGCATGCCCGATAGCTGGATGAGGGATGTCACCATCTCCAGCTATCTCATTAGAAGTATCTATTACAATAACACGTTTCTTTAAATCATCAGCCAATACCCGGGCTACCTCGCGTAACATGGTTGTCTTTCCAACACCTGGACACCCCAAAAGCAAAACGCTTTGTCCTGAATCAACAAGGTCCAAGATTATTTTCACCGTGCCAAATACTGCTCTTCCCACACGACAGGTCAAACCAATTATCCGACCACTTCTATTACGCATTGCCGAGATACGATGTAATGTGCGCTCAATACCAGCCCTGTTATCCCCGCTGAATTGACTTACACGAGATACTATATAATCAATATCGGCAGATTTAATCTCTTCCGAACCAAGAATAAACTCCTGGTGAAGAAAACGAACTTCCGGGAATCTCCCCAAATCCATGACTATTTCCAGAAGCTCATTATAGTTTGTTTTCTGGTAAATCAGCTCACAAACACGGGGGGGTAATATGCCTAGCAACTCATCCAAGTCATCTGCAACTACCCTCTGCAAATCTATCTTTACCACCCTCTGGTAGCTAATAGTTCTTGTTGAGGTATTGTTTTTATATCCAAGCCCGGCATTGCCTTCCCCAAGCCTCTAGAACACTCAGTGATTATAGCAGGGTCCTGATAATGGGTAGTAGCCTTCACTATAGCTTTTGCCATAGTTGAGGGATCACTAGACTTAAAGATACCTGACCCAACAAATACACCATCGGCTCCCAATTGCATCATTAAAGCCGCGTCTGCAGGGGTGGCTATACCACCAGCAGCAAAGTTCACCACTGGCAATTTTCCGGTTTTATGCACTTCAAGTAGCAATTCCAAGGATGTGCCAAGTATTTTTGCTTCAGCAACTAACTGCTCTTCAAGTAAAGATTTTACTTTGCGAACCTCATCCTGCACAGTACGCATATGCCTAACAGCTTCAACTATATTGCCCGTACCTGCTTCGCCCTTGGTCCTTATCATAGCTGCCCCTTCTGAAATACGTCTTAATGCTTCGCCTAAGTCTCTACAGCCACAAACAAAAGGAACTTTGAAATCATGCTTCCACACATGATGGCTTTCATCTGCGGGTGTAAGAACTTCGGATTCATCAATGAAATCAACACCCATGGCTGATAAAAGTTGTGCTTCGACAAAATGACCAATACGGCACTTTGCCATCACGGGAATATTAACAGTATCCATTATTGCTTGTATTATAGTTGGATCCGCCATGCGGGCTACTCCACCAGCAGCACGAATATCCGATGGTACCCTTTCCAGAGCCATAACTGCACATGCTCCGGCATCTTCAGCAATCTTGGCATGCTCAGGCGTAACTACATCCATGATTACTCCACCTTTGAGCATCTGTGCCAAACCAGTTTTAGTAATCCATGTACCTTTCTCCATTTTCTCTAACCTCCTCTTCTGTTCATCATAATACTTATCATTTTCTTTAGCAAATAAAGCCCTCCCAATAACAGAAACAAGTTACTATTTGTACTTCCCTATAGGCCTTCTGGTTGGCATTCCAATGCGTCGAGGATATTTTTCGGGAGTTGAACGAATTTTCTCAACAACCACTAGATAACGCTCTTTCCCCAGTTCCTCAATATCCATTTTCTCCATTCTTGCAAACTTACCTCCCATAATACCAATAGCTTTATTTGCCTTCTCCATTTCCTCCTCAATTTTACCTTTCTTATAAGCCACTAACCTCCCTCCAATCCGACAGAAAGGTAAAGTCAATTCAATAAGTGTAGACATTGGCGCAACCGCTCTTGAAACAACTAAATCAAATTGCTGACGATATACAGGAAGATGAGCCACTTCCTCAGCCCTCCCAACTACCACATCAACATCTAGCAACTGCAGTTTCTTAACTATATGATCTAGAAAGGCTGTCTTCTTTGCTGTGGAATCAAGAAGCGTCAACCTGACCTGAGGCAAGATTATTTTAAGAGGAATTCCTGGAAAACCTGCCCCAGTGCCTATATCTATGATATTCAGGTGAGGGTTAGCTAATTCCTCTTCAGTAATGACTGAGATTACGGTCAAAGAATCAAGAAAATGCTTTAGCTGCACTGCCTTATAATCTATTATTGCAGTCAGATTTATCTTATTATTCCAAACCAACAATTCCTGGTAATATAGTTTAAACAGTTTTTGAGATTCAATATCAACTTCTATTCCCAGTTTACGAACTCCAACAACAAGCTCTTCCATACTAGCGCTTTTGTTATTCACACTTTATACACTCACAGTGACAGGCTATAAATCAGAAAACACCTGAGGGGCTACCTCTTTTACAATTCGTTTTATCTCTCCAGCTACTAATCTTATTTCCGGTAATGCTCGATTACTCGTCCTTAACTTAATAATCTGTCGAATCTCACGAAAATTCCAGGTGCAGATTATTTGCGTCTCACAAGCATTTGGAAGAACATAACGAGCTATCTCTGGCTTTATCCCTTCAGCCAGCAATTGTTGATAAGATTCCCAGCAAACCTCCATAGCATTCTTGAAACACCGCCTCCCTGAATCTCCTTTTTCAATAATCTCAGGAGGTTCAATATACCTAGGCTCATTCTCCTTTACATATCTCTGGCTCCTCTGACTATAGCTTGCCAGCCTGTGTCGAACCAATTCATGTGTCAGGACACGGCTAGCTCGAATATAGAAAGTGGCACAAGCATGCTCAACCATTGACTCATGACCAATCTCCAACCATTTTTGAATTCGGTCTGGCTGCGTACCTGTTTTATCCTGAGTATCCCAACATAATCTCCCGGCTCTCTCTATTAAATTTTCAGGTTCTGGAGTAACAGCCAACAGCTTTACTTCAACATCATACCCTTCTATCATGCTTCACTTTTCTCCTTATGCAATTCACCTATTACTTTATTAATATAACCAATTGTGTCATCAAATATCCTACTATAAATATTATATTACAGCATATCAAATCATCATAGAGAGAGAAAGGTATGCACATTCCAACACAAATCTATCAGTATAAATCCCAATAAATCACGAACAATAGACACATCAAAGAACAGTTACTTTAAAATAATACGAGCATCAACAACTATGCAACCCCCTTGTTGTTGATACATAAAGACAGGATTAGCATCTACCTCTTTAATATCATCAAAATCATAAACTAATTGACTCAAGCGGCTTATACTTTCCGCAACAGCGCTAATATCTCGGTGAATTTGCCCTCTTAGTCCTTCAAACATTGGACAGACCCTAGTTTCTCGAATCATTTCTACCGCTCTTTCTTTACTTATAGGAGCTATTCTAAAAACTATGTCTTTTAACAGCTCAACAAAAATACCTCCCAATCCAAACATCACCATAGGACCAAAAATCCTATCACAGACAGACCCAACGATGATTTCTGTCCCAGCTTCGGCCATTTTCTGTACTGCTACTCCCTGAACAATAGCCTTCGCATTGTACTTTCGTGCATTGTTCACCAATAGGTTATAAGTCTCTCTTACTTCTCTTTCATTGTTCACTCCTACTTTTACTCCACCAGCATCAGTCTTATGTAAAATTTGAGGAGAGGATATTTTCATGACAACAGGATATCCAATGTTGTTAGCTAAAAATACTGCTTCATTTTTATCCTTTGCCAAAAATGTCTCAACTACAGGTAATCTATACGCAGAAAGAATTTCCTTTGACTCCAATTCATTAAGCTCTTTTCTCCCTTCAGCTATCACGCTATTAAGTTTCTCTCTAACTTTCTCCTTGTTAACATCTATATAAGGTCTGAAACTCAAAACGTTAGAATCCCCAGCTTGTGCCAATTCATGCAAAGCAGCCATAGCATTTACCGCAACCTCGATTCCGTCGTAAGCAGGGACACCATTCTCGATAAGGTTGGTTATCGCCATACGACATTCTGCTCCGCCAAGAAAAGCAGCTACAACCGGTTTGTCAGTAACTTCAGAATCCATAATACCTCTAACAATCTCTTCAGCCATTGCCATAGGAGATGTTGTGGAAGTGATACTGTAGAGTACGATAACACCATTTACCCAATCATGTAATAAAGCCGTTTTCATCGCGTCATGATATGTAGAAGCTATTGCCATCCCAGTAAGATCTATTGGGTTCTTAGCGCTACCAAAAGGGGGCATATATTTCTCCATATCCCGCTGTAGTGTTTCATCAGCCTCGTTTAAAGAAATACCATTTAATTCCGAGGCATCCGCAGTTAAAACTCCAGCCCCACCACCATTAGTGATAACAAGTAAATTATCACCTCTCAACGGAGGCTGAATAGCTAACGCCTTAGAACGATAAAAAAGTGCACTTAGACTCCTGGCTTTTACTACACCACACTGTTTCATGGCTGCATCAAATATTTCATTACCCACAGCCATAGAGCCAGTATGTGAAACAGCAGCAGCAGCTCCCCTCATAGATATGCCAGCCTTCAATACTATAATAGGTTTAGTACAACGCTCCGCTGCTTTCATGAAAGCACGGCCATCCTTTAATCCTTCTATATAAATAGCAATAGTTTTTACATCTGGATCAGTATTCAAATAATCAATTACTTCATCAATCTGAATATCAGACATGTTACCTATACTTACCAAATATGAAATGCCTATGCTTTCAACCCAAGATTTGGCATCTACTGCTACAATCATAGCTCCGCTCTGAGAGATCAAAGCTATCTTACCTGAATAAGGCAAGCATGGAGCAAAAGAAGCATTACATTTACTGGGGTTACTTATAATCCCTACAACATTAGGGCCAACAATCCTCATTCCGTACTTGTTGGCCATAGTGACAAGTTCTTCTTCTAATGCTAAATTATCTGCTTCGGCAAAACCCGCACTTATTACTACAGCAAATTTAGTTCCCATCTCCCCACATTCTCTAATAGCGTTAACACAAAAGCGCGCTGGTATAGCTAATATAGCCAGGTCTATTTCATGTTTGGGAATATCAAGAACCGACTTAAATGTTTTTATCCCCAGGATATTTGACTCCTTAAGGTTAACTGGATAGATTTCCCCTGGATATCCCCCCTCTAATAAATTATTAACCACACTATAACCAATTTTCCCCGGTAAACTCGAGGCTCCAATAACTGCAATTGATCTCGGTTTAAATAATTTCTTTAAATCCATCTTTATTTATTTTCACTCTGCCTCAGACAGCAATATAAACCAACTCAATTATCTAAACATCCTCAGTTTCTATCTTTCGTAGAGGCAGTTCCATTTTTAAAAACAACCAGATTTTAACACGGCATCTATTTTGAGACCAAGCAATATATCTGATAGCATTATTTAAATATCATGATAAGTCACGATTATGTAAATAAACCAGCTATTACCCAACAATTCATGAGAATAATAATCTATAATGTACTCTCATAATCTTGACATGATTAGTATAAAATCCATATACAACTTTCGTGCTATATCTAAAATAGCTTTTTAGCATGGTATATTACATAAAGATAAATAAGGGGAAATAAAATGATAGCCGACTTGTTATATGAGCTTGTTCAGATACCAGGACCAACAGGATTCGAACATCGAGTGGCTTCCAGATTAAGCAATTTGCTGAAAGATCACGTAGATGAAATACACATTGATAAGATAGGCAATGTAATCGCCAAGATAAATGGAACAGAGGGAAAGCATTCCCTCATGCTAGAAGCTCACATGGATACAGTAAGCATGGTGGTACAAAAAGTCGATGAGTTTGTCTGGTTCGATCGCCTAGGATGGATTAACTTTCGGACTCTGCCAGGAACAGCTGTCCTTATCCTGGGCAAAGATCGCGACATTCCCGGTGTAGTCTGTTCTCCAAGTGCTCACTTTGAAGCTGATAACACAGAGTTATGGATTGATGTGGGTAATCGACAAAATTCTGTTTCCATAGGAGATCCTATAGTGTTTGACATGCCAGTACGATGGTTGGATGATAATAAGACTCTTCTAGCCAGCCATTCAATCGACGATAGAGTTGGTTGCAGCATTCTGGTTGAGCTAGCTCAACGACTGACCAAAAAGCCGAAACACAATCTCTATCTGATTGGAGCAGTCCAGGAAGAGACCGGTGGCCTTGGCGTGAGACAGGTTTTACGGCAGGTACTGCCAGACTGGTTTATTGCCCTTGATACTGGTTTTGCTCAAGATGCCCTACCTGATAAGAATAAAACTGTTCCGTTACATACAGGACTAGGGGTGCGCAGACTCTCCTTCTGCCAGCCGGCCGATAGGATGTACCCTGCAACTGTAAATTTTGCGAGTCCACGACTAAATAAACTGCTTATAGATGCAGCTCATAAGTTAAACATCCCTTTTAATATTGATGTAAGTACCAGGACATTCGCTGACCATCATATATCTTATGAAGTAAGCCCTGAAACTGATTCCACCCTTATGTTTATAGCCAGAAGATATAGCCACTCTCCTCAAGAGATAGTAGATATAAAAAATGCTGAGAATGCAGTAGATATCCTCTGCCAGGCAATCACAAATCTGGATAGTTGGGATAAGTAAAGGCAGATAATGATAAAAACAAACCTCATTGACGGATAGACCATAGAATTGCTAGTCTAAAAATATCAGGAAAAGTTTAAAATGCTACAGAAATTAGAAATGGATAAAATTGTTTCCCTTTGCAAACGCAGAGGATTTATTTACCCCAGCAGCGAGATTTACGGAGGTATTTCCAGTTGTTGGGATTATGGCCCTATAGGAATTGAATTGAAACGTAATATTAAAGATGCATGGTGGAAAACTATGGTACAAGAGAGAGATGATGTACTAGGCATAGATACCAGCATCCTCATGTCACCTGAGATATGGAAGTCAAGTGGGCATCTTAGTAACTTCACTGACCCAATGGTGGAATGCAAGTCATGTCACTCAAGATGGCGTTCCAGTGAACTCAAAGAGGATAGATGCCCAAAATGCAGCGGTGAATTAACAAACCCTAAAATGTTCAACCTCATGTTCAGGACCTTCATGGGCTCCGTGGAAGAGCAAGCAAATACTATTTATCTCCGTCCAGAAACTGCTCAGGGAATATTTGTCAATTTCGCCAATGTAATATCCACTTCCAGGAAGAAATTACCACTGGGCATCGCACAGATAGGCAAATCTTTCCGTAACGAAATCACTCCAGGTAATTTCATCTTCAGAACCCGCGAGTTTGAACAGATGGAAATGGAATATTTTGTTAAGCAAGGGACCGATGAACAATGGTTCGACTACTGGTTTAAAGAAAGATACAAGTGGTATATCAACCTTGGTATCAAAGCTGAGAATTTACGTCTTCGTCAGCATGGCAAAAATGAACTAGCCCATTACGCTAAGGCCTGTTACGATATCGAGTACCTGTTCCCCATGGGATGGTCAGAACTGGAGGGTATTGCTAACAGGGGTAATTACGACTTGACTCAACATTCCGAACACAGTGGGAAAGATCTTAGCTACTATGACAGAGAAAGTGACACGCACTATCTGCCTTTTGTTATTGAACCTTCAGCAGGGGTTGATCGTTCCTTATTAGCTTTCCTCCTTGATGCCTATGACGAGGAAGTAGTCAATGGTGAAAGCAGAGTAGTATTACATTTTCACCCATCTCTAGCCCCTATAAAAGTTACTGTTCTTCCATTGAGCAAGAAAGAAAATCTAGCTGCCCTGGCCAAGGAAATCTATAAACAACTATGTAAAAGCTTCACAACTCATTACGATGACTCCCAAAGTATAGGAAGAAGATACAGACGCCAGGACGAAATAGGCACTCCTTTTTGTGTCACTATTGACTTCCAATCTTTGGAGGACAATCAAGTAACCATCCGCGAAAGGGATACTCTGGCGCAAATTCGAGTACCAATAAAAGACCTGGACTTGACCCTTCATGCTAAATTGAATGGAGAAACTTTTACCACCTCGAAATTATAGAAAACGAAACTTGAATGATGTCACTTTCTACTAATTATTCACCATTAAAATCAATTTTAAAGAGGAGGAAAAGATAGGAAATGAAAGAAGAAATATATGAAGCATCTTTGAGTACAGAGATGATAAAGCGTATGAGAGGAGCAGTAGTATTAAAAAGTGGCACCTCCGCTTATGGAACGCTCGACAATTCACTTGAAGCATTGAAAATCAGGATGAAATCTCCATCCTTTGAGAATGAGCGGATGTGGAAACTACTTCGTGGTTCCTACGATATACACCAGCATAGCGGGCCCTCTGCCACTACTGAACGACTGTTCGATGAACTAGACCTTGCTATTCAGGCATGCTATGTAGGTCAAGGAGGAATTGTTTTTAAAAACCATGATACCCCCAGCACTCGATCTGTAACGCTGGTTCAGAAAGTTGTTGACCAGTGGGCTGAAGAGCATAATAAAAAGAAGGTTGAACTCTTCGGTGGTGTTGTTCTTAACAACACCGTTGGAGGGCTAAACCCTGAGGCTATTGTCGCCGCCTATCGTCTTGGTGGCAAATACGTGTGGCTACCTAATCTAGACTCCAATCACCACCGTAAAGTGACAGGTGAAGGAGAAGGAAAAGGCATCGATTTAATTGATGAGGACGATAACATAATCCCCAAAATGAAAGAGGTATTGGAACTTATTGCCGAAGGCGATATGATTTTAGGCGTAGGACATCAAAGCACCAGAGAACGCCTGATAGTTGTCAGAGAAGCAGTAAAAATGGGGGTAAACCGCATAGAAATAAATCATGTCAACTATCCCATGACATGGCTTACTCCAGAGCAATGTAAGCAGTTTGCGGATATGGGTGCCTATATCGGTATCTATGCCATGGACATGGGCAATTTTTACACTATGGATGAAGTGATGCCTATCTATAAAGCTGTAGGACCAGAAAGAATTGTACTGGGTTCCGACTGCGGCCATGTTGGCCTTCCTTTTGCACTGGATGGATTACGAAGGCTAATCCTCGAATTT
Organism: uncultured Dehalococcoidales bacterium; assembly: GCA_964413335.1. Lineage (GTDB taxonomy): Bacteria > Chloroflexota > Dehalococcoidia > GIF9 > AB-539-J10 > JAUUZT01. Next base: position 1,516 of record CAYPSP010000023.1, on the reverse strand, counting down.
CTGCTCAGAGGTACACCTGATGAACATGTTAAACTCATGTGTCAGCTCAATGGCTATAATTTGCTACACTAATCTAAAGAGGTATTTGCAGTTCCTTTGTAAAATCAGATTCATTTAAATAGAGGTACTATAAATAATCCCTATCTCAAAAGCCAGTTGCTATGAGTTTTCACTAAAATAACAAATAGAATTATATTATCTTAAAACAGTTGTAGAGCCTAAAAACATGGACTATAATATCTTGGTTTCTTAATAGTCCTGATAAAAAGGGGTAGAAGTGGAAAAGCGTATTGGCTGCATTGTATTGGCTATTATATTCCTTCTGGTGCTTGTTGCGCCGGTTACAGCTCAAGATATTAACAGTAGTACTATAACTATCACAATGACTACGCAATCAGTCTTGGAAATCAATTTAACCCCTACAAACTGGGAAATAGGAATTGTAGAGCCGGATACTGAATATAAAACAAACCCAGAAAAAACATGGGGTACTATTACTAACCAAGGCAACTGTGTTGTCGACACTTATATAAAAGGAACTGACGCTATATGTGTTGACAATCCTAATCAAAAGTGGTCATTAAGCCAAGATACAAGCAATGAAGAGAACGAATATGTACTATGGTACTGGATAGGATGGACCAGTACGGAATACTTCCCTATAACCAAGACAGAGAACGAATTAGGTTATGAATTTTGCATTGACCTTGGTATTAACGAGGAAAACCAAAAACAATTCGGATTAAAGCTGCTAACTCCAAACTCCTTTGAAGGCGGTAGAGACATGCAAAACACCATTACCATAAGCGCAGTGGCTGCCTGATAATGCGGCAGGCTAGATATCTATCCTGGCTAATCACTATATTACTAGTTATTTTACTACCATCACCCGCCATTGCATGGAGCTTTTTTGTATCACCTTCTGAGGTTGATATTGAAAATCTGTCTCCAGGTGGTAAAGTTAAATTTGAGTTCGCCATCTATAACAAGGAAAATAAAAACCAAGTTTTTAGCCTGGATACTTATCTTCCCGAAAAAACCAAGGTAAGGCAAGGAAGATCTGCTTTTCCTGATGAAAGTTGGATCAGCCTTCCTCAACAAGTAGAAGTCCCTGCCAATTCTAAACGAGAAATAACAGTAGAAGTTACTATCCCACAAGAACAAGAATGGGCAGGAAAAGAGTGGGAAATATGGCTATGCATCGCCCCCGAAAAAATAGAACGTCTATCAGTTAATTATTACATCCGTCTTCTGATATCTACAAGTACTGAAACTAACACCACCTTCCAACTGAACCCAATCCTCGCAATTCCCGCCACCCTTCTTCTAGCATATGGTATCTATCTTTTTTACCGTAAAGCTAATTTTAGTTCCAAATAAATAGCTGAGCTATTAGCTTTCCCTAGTGGTAGAAGTTACGTGAATAAGTGAATTCTCAAATCTGGTATGACTCATGTGCCATCACCTTTTGTACATCTGTGGCATGGTCAGTATAAAGTATGCCCTTCAGATGGTC
>CAYPSP010000022.1:0-12802 GCA_964413335.1 uncultured Dehalococcoidales bacterium | reverse complement strand
TTAAAAATACCTTTCCCATCATGGTGGATGTCTGATAACTTGCCGTGTTTGATTTCCCCGGCACGCTCAATCTTTCCCCCATAGGAATAGCCGATGCATTGATGTCCGAGGCATACTCCCAGTACCGGGAGGCGTGCTCCAAAGTGCCGGACGACCTCATTTGAGATACCAGCCTTATCAGGGGTGCCTGGCCCTGGGGATATAACAATACGCTCGGGGGAGATTTTCTCAATCTCCTCGATAGTAATCTTGTCGTTTCTAACCACCCTAACCTTCTCTCCCAGTTCACTCAAATACTGGAAAAGGTTGTAGGTGAAGCTGTCGTAATTATCTATCAGTAATAACATTGTTTTTTCTCCTACGCCTGGGAAATAGCAGTGAGTAAAGCCCTGGCCTTGCTCATGCTTTCTTCATATTCCCGCTCAGGGATGCTGTCAGCCACTATGCCACCTCCTGCCTGGATATAGGCAATGCCATCTTTAATTACAATAGTGCGAATAGTGATTGCGGTATCCAGGTTTCCCGAGAAGTCGAAGTAGCCCACTGCTCCGGCGTATGGCCCTCTTTTATCTGTTTCCAGTTCGGCGATAATCTCCATAGCCCTTATTTTTGGAGCGCCGGAAACGGTACCTGCAGGGAAGCAGGCGCGTAGTGCATCAAATGATGAGACATCTTCTCTTAATCTACCCTGGACGTGCGAGACCAGGTGCATTACATGAGAATAGCGCTCTACGTCCATAAGCTGAGTGACCTCAACTGTGCCAGGCACACTGACTCGTCCGATGTCGTTACGCCCGAGGTCAACAAGCATAATATGCTCAGCTTTTTCTTTTTCATCTGTTTTAAGTTCTTTTTCCATGGTTAAGTCTTGCGCTGTATTCTTGCCGCGAGGGCGTGTGCCGGCGATGGGATGGGTGGATACCATGCCATCCTCGACACGAACAAGAAGCTCAGGTGAAGCTCCGATAATATGAAAATCACCAAGCTGAAGATAATACATGTAAGGAGATGGATTGACACAGCGTAATGAGCGATATATGGAGAAGGGGCTGGCGTTAGTAGCTTGAGCCAGCCATTGTGATAGAACGACCTGGATAACATCACCGGCATAAATATACTCTTTGGCTTTGGATACTATAGATTTAAAATCATCCTTTGACAGATTTGACGATATCTCTACTGGACTACTCGGGTTTTCTGATGAATCATCGGGGTAAAGAGGCTGCCTGAGCCTGTCCACAAGCCGATTAATCTTCTGGACCGCCTGGTTGTATTGAACCTCTATGTCGCCATTTAAATGGATGTGGGAGATGATTTTAATTTTGTGAGTAACATGGTCAAAAGCGAGAATGGTATCGGCCAGCATTAGTATGGACTCAGGAAGCTCCAGTGCATCATGAGCGGCACAGGGAAGGTTTTCGAAATAACGGGATACTTCATAGCCTAAATATCCAACCATTCCACCATGAAATCGGGGTAGTCCTGCAATGTTAATTGGCTTAAATCTACTGAACTCTCTCTCAACGAGCAGCAATGGGTCAATGGTGGAACCTTCTCCTGATCTCAGAATAAGCGACGGTTCAGTGCCAATAAAGCTATATCGCCCGAGCTGTTCCCCTCGCTCAACACTCTCCAGTAGAAAGGAGTAGCTACCTCGAGCTACCTTCAGGAAAGCTGATACTGGGGTTTCCAGGTCGGCCTTGATTTCGCGGTATATCGGTACAAGGTTGCCATGTTCCTTGAGATTGATAACTTCTTCTAGTGATGGATAATACATATGCTTACTCCATAAAAAAACCGCCCCCAAAGGGGCGGATTGAGTCCGCGGTGCCACCCTTCTTAGCCAGGCGAACCTGGCTATCTCTCAGGTACGGAAAAAAGATTCTATACCCTGGGCTCTGATTACGGTGCCCTCTCCGTCAAAACCTACTCGGGAATAACCCCTTTTGGCTTTACAGCTCCCGAGTCCATTCAACCTCTGAGCGAACACCGGCTCACACCTTACCCGGCTCTCTGAGCCCCGCTGGAGGCCTACTAGTCTCGTTCTTAGCCTTTAACCTTATTAAATTATAGAGTGGGATAATAATCATATATAAAATATTTGTCAAATCGGCTCGGATTTCTATTTTATATCTCAGAGGAATTGTTTACATAATAAAGTTGGATTCGTGAGATAGTATGATGGTGTTAGGGAGATGATTTCCTATGATATTTTGAGAAAGAGGGATTTAAGCTATTCGTTTGATATTTCAACCGGCTTGAGGCTGATTGCCAGTAGAAGTGCGGTAATGCCAGCAGCAATCAGTATTAGGAAAGCTGGTTGATAGCTGGCATACACATCAAATATGCGTCCGGCTATAAGAGGGCCAATGGCACCGCCCCCCGTACCGCAGAAGGTGATAACACCATATAGTGAGCCATGAAACCTGGTACCGAACAGCTCGGCAACCAGCGGTGATACCATTGCGGCGAAGCCTCCGTGAGAAAATCCGTATATCGCGGCAAACAAATACAATTGCCATAGTTCCCTGGTGAAATAGAGCAACGAGAGCGAGATTACCAGTATCAGGGAGCAAATAATCATCGCCCACCTGCTCCCTATCCTGTCACTGGAGCCAGCGATTATTATTCTGCCCAGGATGCTTACCCCACCGATGACTGAGATGATGCTGGCCGCACGAACGGGAGAGTAACCGATATCCATGGCATGTGGAACGATGTGTACCATCACGCTATGCATACAATACCAAAAGAGAAAGCAGATGGCAGCCACTGTCCAGTACTGCCTGGTGTGGACAGCTTTGATGAGAGATAGTCCTCCGAATGGCAGCCGGGAGATATTGCTATTTGATTGGTCATCTCCGTATGGCTTGAGTCCTTTCTGTTCAGGGTCGCGTCTCAGGAACTGGGCCAGCGGCAGGACCCCTACCAGGGCAACAGCTGCTAGAATAAAGTAGGAGGTTCGCCACCCGTAACTGATGATGAGATGGCTGGCAAGCAGGGGCATTCCCAGTATTCCCAGTCCGGTGCCCGTCTTGACTATGCCGGTCATCAGTCCTCTTCTGCCGATGAACCACCTTGACAGTGTGGTGAGTAGTGGCACATTGGCAACACTGACACTGCTGCCAATCAGCAGTCCATAGACTAAGAACAGTTGCCACGTGGTGTTTGTCTGTGACATTAGCATATAGCCCAGTCCTAGTATGATACCTCCGACGGCAACCACAACTCGTGGGCCAATGCTGTCAGTGAGTCTGCCAGCAGGAATTGAAATCAATCCTGTAAGGATGAAAGCGACCGAATGGGCTGCAGAGATTACCGTGCGACTGCAGCCGAAATCCTCCTGTAATGACTTAAAGAAGACCCCGTACGAAGCGCTCAACCCGTGGATGATAAAGAAGAGAAGGATGGAAGCAACTACTATGACATAGCCGTAGAATATCCGGGGTTTATGGTTTTTTCCCATCAGTAATGGGAACTGAACTTTTCAGTTAACCCAGCACTCCGTATCATGATTGCGGCATAGCTTCTGATTGCCTCCAGAATGTCGTCTATAGCAATCCATTCATTTGTCGTATGGCAGAGGCTGTCATGGCCCGGGCCAAACATGACTGCAGGGATGCCGGACTTGACCAGGTATTCGCTGTCTGCTGGAGATATCATCCCGGTGAATTCAGGGTATTTCCCGGAAATGTCATGAACCCCTTCCATGATGGTTTTTATTACAATGGAGTTTTTGGCTGTCTCAATGGAGCGGCGATATCTTATCAGCTCAAGTTCTGCCACTATCTGTTCATCCTTCTGTTTAAGGACGGCGATAACATTCTTAAGTTCCTCAATAATCTTCTGGTAATCCTGCGTGGGCAGGTACCTGATGTCTATCTCTGCCTCGCAGTAGTCGGGGACTATATTGGGCTTTCTGCCCCCTTTTATACTGCCAATGTTTACCGTGGGCTTTCCCAATACAGGATGCGGTATTTGCCCAAAGTCGTAATTTTCCAGTCTGCTAAGTATCTTTGCCATCTTATAAATGGCATTAATGCCGTTTTCAGGCATGCCTCCATGTGCTGCCTTCCCCCTCGTGCTCAGTTTGAGCCATAGCAGGCCCTTGCAGACGTTGACTATTTTCAGGTCGGTAGGCTCGCAGACGATGCCCATGTTGGCTCTGATTCCCTGCTCCATGACATATTTCATGCCCTTAAACCCGCCAATTTCTTCATCAACTGTGGCAGTGAGGATTATATTACCTTTAAATTCAGGGAACAGGCTGAATACTATCCTGGGGGCTGCCAGCATGGCGGTGACACCACCTTTCATGTCACAAGCGCCTCGCCCATATATACGCCCATCACTTATTTCAGCACCGAACGGCGGCATGTTCCAATCGCTCTCATTTGCCACCGGGACAACGTCGACATGTCCGTTGAACAGAATACAGGGAGCGTTCTCAGAACCCTTATATTTCCCTACCACGTTGGTTAAGCCTTTCTCCGCCTCGGGAAGTTCCACTGAGAAACCCATGTCTTTCATCTCAGGGACGATGACCTGCGCTATACTGGATAGTCCTTCGGCGTCTCCGGAGAAACTTGGTATCTTTATAAGTTTTTGTGCCAGGGCAATTATTCTCTCCCTGTTCTTTTCCACTTCCTGACTTATGGCTGTTGCTAAATTCATATCATCCCCGGTTTAATCAAACCAATATATTTCCGTTTTCAGCAACCTTTATTTCATCGAGGAAGACCGTGGTATTGAGAGTTACTGTATCTGTATGTGTCTTAGCCTTTCCCAGGTTTCCTTTGAAGTCGGGCATCTGTGAACCAAAGCCAAAGACTACACAGCTCCGTACACGCTCATCTTCTATAATGTTGCCTGATAAAGAGGCATTGGGGTTTAATCCCAAACTGAAATGTGCAACGTAGTACATTTTAGGGTCATTGAGTTCCTTCAGATATTTATACCATCCCGTTGCACCTGTTCCACCTTTTACATCGACAATTTCCCCGTCTTTCATGGTTATCTCAGCAGGCCTGTCTAGTTTCCCGATTGGAGGGAAGATGCTTCCATTGACCACCAGTTTGCCGTTTATGGATTCCTCCAGTGGCGCAATGGAGATTTGTGAGCCAGGGAAATAATCTATCTCTCCCTTACCAACAACCATTCCGTCGCGATGTATTGCAGGTCGGCCGCCAAGCAACATCTCAATATCGGTGCCTTCTTCTGAAATGACCCTGCATTTCTGGCTTTTTTCAAATAACTTCCCAATGGCATCTCCCTCTCTTACCATTTCAGGGTAGTCTATCCCGGTGACACCACGGATAATATAGTCCTCTATCCCGCTTGCAGAGCTTACTAGGCATCTCGTTTCTGCCTCCCGTGCATTAGTGTAGGCACTGGTATGAATCATGTACTGCACTGATAGGTCGATAAGTACATCTGTGGCCTTCATCGCCTCGGCTATGGCTGCTGGAGGCTCGATGTTTATAGTTGCTCTTTGTGGATAAACCATTAGCTGAGTTTCGGCCCCGAGCCCTATTGAGGCTGTGGCTATAGCATCCATCATATCTCGATTGCTTCCTGTGTCTCCCAGAATTAGCACGTTCTCATTTGCCTTCACGTGCGCTAGTTGCTGGACGATGGCATATCCCAGCCGGGCAAATTTCAATACCGTCATTTTACTTTCTTTCCCTCCTCGCTGTTATCGCTGATATTTCTATCTCTTAACAGACTTGAGGCCGAGTCTGCTTATTGTTTCTGTAGTTGGTATGCCATTTGAGTCCCAGCCATGTAACTTATAATACTCCTCGAGCAATTTATTGAATGCCTCTTCAGAGACCCTGCGTCCTTTACTGGGACCGCTGGGAATCTCTTCGTCGAACATTCTCCGCGGCAGTGTATCATCCTCTTTTTTTAAACCTTCCCTGATGTTAAAAGCCCTCTCCAAGTTTAATATTCTTTCACCTGCCATCATTAGCTTGTCGGTGTCCATGGATATCCCCGTGCTACTTTCAAACAGGTCAGCCATAATCTTCGGGCTTACCCTGTGCGAGGATAGTGTATGTAGAAAGCATATCCCCAGTGAATCTGTAGCACAACACACCTGCTCGTGGTATTTCACCATCCTTGCCTTCCCGTCGTATGACAGCGGTTTAGCGCCATTGGGGCTTCCGCTTATCTCCTGGGCAATCCTGACATGCTCGGGGGAAGCTCCAAACTGGCAGAGTATCTCTGAATGCAGATGATCCCCCCCTCTGGGATTTACCGCGAATGCAAGAGCATAGGGCACTGTTATTCTGGGGTCGACTGCGGTTATTGGCAGTCCTTTGATAGCAATCACGTATTTCTCTGAGCCTTTATAGTTTTCTGATATAGCAGTTATCGATTCAGCGAGGATATTGCCAAAACCTTCCCGCTGCGAAATCTTTCTTAGCAGTTCCAGGATGACCTCGTGATTTCCCCATGATAGCTCGAGGCCATCGGTATCTTTTGTGGTGATAATCCCTCTCTGGTACAGTTCCATAGCGAAGGCGATAATACTTGAGACAGAGCATAAATCCAGGCCATACAAATTGCTTAGCTCATTTGCCCTGAGCATAAACTCAGTATCGGATGCGCCCACTCTAGCCCCGAAGGCGTTGCAGGCTTCCCATTCAGGTCCTTCCGAATGACTTCCCTTATACGGTCCTTTCTTGACCTCATAAAAAGTGCCACAACACAACACACATGAACCGCAAGCAGTCTCTGCTGTCTGGTATTTCTCCCTGATGTATTCGCCGCTTACCTTATAGGCTTCTTCTATGTATCCTGTTTGGTAATTCCTTGCTGAATTAGTACCAGCGTTATTTGCCCAAACGAGTCCTCGCTGTGTGCCGAAGTAAAAATATCTGAAAAATCTATCTTTATCGTCCTTGACCAGTTCTCTGGATTTTAATGCGGTATGGGCGAATTCCTCCGGATTGCTTACACGTACTTCCCCTGTTCCTCTGACTGCTATGGCCTTTAATTTCTTAAAGCCAAGCACGGTGCCCATTCCTGCCCGTGCTGCGCAGCGGTAAATACCAGACATTATTGCTGAATATTTGACCATATTCTCCCCAGCCGGACCGATTGACATAATGCAAAACCCCTCATCCTCCAGTTCCTCTTTCATTATCCTGTCTGTTTCTCTGACGTCCTTTCCCCAGAGGTGACTAGCATCCCTGATTTCGACTATATCGTCCTTTATATATAGATATACTGGTTTTTCAGATGCCCCGGTGATTAGAATGCAGTCATAGCCGGCAAACCTTAACTCTGGTGAAAAATGAGAGCCGACATTGCTCTTGCAGTAGAAATTGGTTTCGGGAGACTTGGAAGTTACCGTTAACCGGGCAGATGCAGGAGCAAAGGTGCCACCAAGCACGCCAGTGGAGAATACAACTATGTTTTCGGGGGAGAGAGGGTTTGTCCCTGCCGGCAGTTCATCGTACAGGATTTTTATCCCTATCCCTCTGCCGCCTAGATAGTCCTCTATGAGCTTCTGTGGCAGTTGCTGTTTCTCTATCTTATGCTCTGTTAAATTGACTCTGAGAATCGTAGCGGTGAATGACATGCCTTTATGCCTCCTCGCTTTTTGTGTTAAATAAGTAGACGAGATTATGGCGTTCTCCAATTTTGTATTTCTTTATCCATTCGATAGCTTCAGCGGGACAGTACTTGGCGCACATTGGCTCTCCGCCACAGAGGTCACATTTTACAATCCTGCCGTTGTTATCATGTATGGCATGGTAAGGGCAGGCATCAATACACAGCATACACTGCGTGCATTTTTCCTGGTCAAAAGAGACAAATCCCGTATCGTTATCCTTGTTTAATGCCCCGCTGGGGCAGACCTTCACGCATTCAGGGTCCTCACAATGTAGGCAAATAGTTAGCTTACTACTGCCCCAATCCTCATTTCTGCTAACAGTGATTGCAGAACCCTGGTAGCTGAACGCCTTGCTGTGTATGAAGGAACATATCAACTCGCATGTTCTGCAGCCGGTGCATTTCTTACTGTTGACCAGCAGCAGGTTTGGTATCAGTTTACGGTCCAGTTCCCTGTCCTTTAAACCGGATGCTGACAGATATGCATAGCAGCCTCCACAATAAAGTTCAGTGCCCTTTTGCTCTTCCAGTTTTTTAGCATGAGTTTCACACAGGGGTATTCCACAATATGCACAATCGTCTATGGCGTCATTGGGGCAGCCACTAATCCCACATTTCACTTCGTATTTCCCTGTCATATCCGGTTCCTCTCTTTAATATTATCAGGATGGTCCCTTACATTTTTTGATTCCCATCTCTGGGTAGAGCGTGCATAATCAGAGATTGCCTGTCTTTGCAGTAGATATTTATTGTATTCCTCTGGCAATTCGTCTTTCAGTGCTTCTGCTCCCGCTCTCACTATCTTGGTAAGCTCTGCTACTCGTTTTCCTAACGTCCTTGATTGAGTAATTGCTTCTGTGTCATATTCGGCTATTGCTCCGACCTGTCTTATAGCCTGACTGTTAAATGACCCGATTGCGCCAATAGCATCGCCCTTACCAGGAGCAACTACAAGATTATTCATTAGCAGCAGGTGGCTGACCAGAAATTGCAGGGCGTATTCCTGCCCGCCAAATCTGCTCATTCCCTGAGTCAGTACTCCGCCAACTTTAGCGAACCAGGGTCGTCCGGTAGCTTGATATTTCGAATTTAGTCCCTGTCCCAGACGGTCAATGGCGTTCTTCAATATTCCTGATATGGATAGATGGTATACAGGACTCCCGATTATCAAACCGTCGGCTGCCAGGTATTTTTCATATACCTCGTGCATGTCGTCCTGGAAGCGGAAGATGCAAAAATCTCTCTTTTCATTGCACTTGAAACAACTGAGGCATGGATTGATTTTTTTACCAGCCAGCAGGAGTAACTGTGTTTCCACGTTGCCTGTCTCTTTTGCTCCTTCAAGAGCTTCCCTGACCATTACCTCGGTGTTGCTGTGATGTCTTGGGCTACCCACTATACCGACGATGTTGACCTTTGCCATTACACTCCCTTCACTATCTCCTGCGGTTGATTATATTAATACCGGATGTGCTCAACATACACTACTATGTGCTGATAATCAAGACCCTGCCTTTCTGTATGTATTGATCGTATAAGGCTTTTTCGTATATAAGGGCTGGAGTTCAATGGCAAGGAGAGATGTTTACTCAGACTGAGCTCCTTTTTATCTGACGAATCAGTAGTACTGTAGGAATCGAAACCGCATACAGGAGCAGAAAGATAACAAAAGCATCATGGTAGCTACCAGTGATATCGAAGATATATCCTGCTATGAAAGGACCGGAGGCTATTCCAATGCACTGGAAAAAGCTCAGTAACCCGAATATTGTGCCATAAGAGCGCATTCCAAAGCTGGTACTGGTAAGCATAGACATAGTTGGCAGCCAACTGCCAAGAGAGAAACCGAAGAGCAATGCATAGAACCATAACAGGGTCTGTGAAGTTGCAGAGCTCATATTTAGCAGTATAAGAATTCCTGTTGCCTGTAGTACAAGTCCAATTGCAGAAACGTACTTGGCCTTCATCTTATCACAAAGCCAGCCGAAGATGAATTTACCGAGGGCACTGGCAATTCCCAGCAGACTGAGGGCTCCCACTGCTGTAGCGGTAGAGAAACCAATGTCTTCAAAATGAGGCACCTGGCTTTGTACCACCCCAACACTACTGAATCCTCCTGTCAGGTAGGAGATAGCAATTAACCAGAATGCCATTGTGATAAAGGCTGCCTTCAGGGATAACCCTTGAGAAGATACAGAGCTACCTTCGTTTGTTTTTTTTGGTATTGTTGGATTAATACCGTCAGGGAAAAGACCAATATCTGATGGCTTGGTTTTTACTATCAATAGCGTGGCAGGAATCAGGGAAACACAGGCGATTATAGCCAGGATTAGATAGCTTGTTCTCCAGCCAAAGCTGGGTATTAGATAGCTTCCAACGAGAGGGGCAAAGATAAAACCGGCTGCACCTATCCCCATTGACATTATGCCAATAGCTATGCCCCTTTTTTTATTAAACCAGTTTGAAACCATGGTGCTGGCGGCTACCTGTGACGAAGCTGCCGTACCAATACCGACAATTGCATACCCCAGGTAGAATTGCCAGAGAGAGGTTGTTGTGCTCAACAGGATAAGGCCTAAACACATGATAGGAACCCCGGTGCAGATAACCCTTTTGGGGCCATAGTGGTCAACGATTCGTCCTGCGAAAGGCGATGTTCCTCCTGTAACCAGGAGGAGGATGGAAAAGGCTACCATTATCCCGGCTCGATTCCATCCCATATCAGCTTGGAGGGGCCTTATGAACAGGCTAAAAACGAAATAACCACATCCTGTGGGGATGAGCAGGCATAAAAAGGCAACCAGCAGTATCCAGTATCCATAAAAAATTTTTATCTTCTTTAGCGGATTCATTTCAATTATTTTGAGCCCTCTATTGTATAATGCAATTTATCTGTTTATACATTTGAAAACGGGTATTCTATACGCATCATCCATATAGAGAACAAGGTAAACAGTTAACAAATCCTGTTATGCCTGACAACTGATACTATACTAGAGTTTGCAGTATTGGCAGATTATAGCTTGCTTTAATGAAATAGGGAAGCCTTTTATGCATCCTTTGTAGTTTACTGAAAGAAGACTGTTCATTTAAATGCCAGGCTTTGAAAATGTAATCTGTTTTGGATTTTGTTCGCTATAGAGCTAATATTTCCAGAAAATCATGCTTGCTGTATAATATATCTGCATATATAAGATAGAGGGGTAAATATAATGGAACTAGCTAAAATAATTCCCTTTGTTGGGGCAATTATTGCGGCAATTGCCGCATATTTCACATATCGCAATTATGGTACTACTGAAGCTATTACAGTGGGATTTGCTTTATTTGCGTTTTCTATAGCGGTTTATTATTGGATAACCAAAAAAGAAGTCTCCTGAAAGCGTTCATGGAATCACTTTTCAGGATTAAGGAATAAAAATAAGCAATTAATCTCTTTCTAAGAGGGGTTGAGACTATCCTCGCTATTGTTTTTTTGGGATATGGTCATATTATTAAATGCTGGTGATACAATAAAGGGCTATGTCAACTGACCTTGAACGGCAGTTTGAAACAGTAACTGTAGGCAAGGGGGTATCCCAGGGCTTGTTTCCCATTCCCTATCGTCGTTCTATAATTCTTTTCTGCATTGCCACTTTCTTCTATTGGCTGGGACTATATCTTTTTGTACCGATTTTTCCAGTTTATGCTCAATCTATGGGAGCCAGCCTTCCAATAGTTGGTGTAGTAATAGCGTCCTATGCCTTTCCACAGTTGTTATTTCGAATTCCTATGGGTATCTATTATGACTCTATGAAGAGGCGAAAGCCAATGATAGCTATGGCGATGATAGCAGTATCAGCAGGCGCACTGGGTCTTGGACTGGCACCAAATGTTACCTTTCTTTGCATGGCTCGTATTATTACAGGTATAGGTGGGGCGACCTGGGTAGCTTTCACTATATATATGACCTCTTACTATTCGCATAAAAGTTCAGCGCGGGCTATCGGGCATATTAATTTTGTTAATGGCATAGCGCTGGTAACGGCAACTTTTAGTGGCGGAGTTATAGCAGAATATTGGAGCCCGCGGCATACTTTTTTTATTGCATCCTTGCTGGCGATAGTTGGACTTGTTATTCTGCTTATTGGTCGTGAACCTGCTGTGCAGTCGACTTCAAATATGTCCTTTGCCAGTTTCAGGAAGGTAGTTTCTTCCCGGCTATTGCTGGTAGTGTCGTTTATGGGAGTACTGCTACAGTTTGCCATGTTTGCTGGTATCTTTGGATTTATTCCCATATATGCAGCGCGTATCGGAGCTTCAAGTGCTGACCTGGGAATTATCACCACAGTAGCCCTGGCGGCTGCTGCAGTGGCTGCGCTACTGGTGATTTCTGTAGCAGAACGCATTGGTTATACCACTACCATTGTTATTGGTTCTATTTTCGTTGCTGTTGCCCTGGTTGCTGTTCCTTTTGTCCGTAGTATACCTGTGCTGGTGGCGGTGCAAGTTGCAAATGGATTTGGTAGAGGGATACTACAGACTGTATTAATGGCTTTGAGTATTCGTTCCGTTGCCCCACAGCAGCGAGCGACAGCGATGGGGTTTTACCAGGCTACCTATGCAGTTGGTATGATATCAGGTCCAATGGTTTCCGGTGTTTTGGCGGACAACATAGGGCTTTCTGCCGTATTCTATCTGTCTGCCTCTCTGGTACTGGTTATTGGAGGAATGGCTTTCCTTCCGATTTTCAAAAAAATCTGATGAGAATACTATCTTCTGCCCCTTACTTGTGCAAAAATCGTTAAGCTGTATTTTTTATGGTTTAGATGATGGTGACTGCAATAAATGATTATGATTATTGCATTAAATGCCAGTATATTCGTATACTATCATAGTCAGTTTTTCTTAACTGACGTGTAAATAAATAAACGGAGGCGCACAGAATGAGGAGAAATGTACTAAGGGAACTTTTAAATGCAGGGAAACCAAGTTTAGGTACAAGGCAGATGATTACATCGCCGATGGTAACGGAGATAATTGGCCATTCAGGTATGTTTGACTATATTGAACTCAGTGGGGAATATACTGATTGGAGCCTGGAGAGCCTTCCAAATTTTGCTCGTGCAGTAGAGCTTTTTCCAAGTATGTCTTCGATGATGAAAGTGGAACAGGACCCAAGGTTATTTATTACCAACAG
>CAYPSP010000021.1:0-12885 GCA_964413335.1 uncultured Dehalococcoidales bacterium | reverse complement strand
TTTTTCAATTCCTCCTCTGGAATTTTGGCAGTGTTCATTGTATATGAGGGGACATGTTTTGTATATGATTTTAATATAGTTGTACAAATAATTTTCATTTCATGCACAATAAGAGGATGTTTAAAATTTATTGACAGTTTCTTTACTATCGTTCTATCATGGCGAGACTGTGATAATAGTATTAAATACAGAAGGAGGCTTAGTATGATTCCTCAAGAGTTTGGTGTCGAGGGCAAGGTAGCAATTGTAACCGGGGCTGGCAGGGGTATCGGAAAGGCGATTTCCCTGGTGCTTGCCGAGAGCGGTGCAAACGTTGTAGCGGCAGCCCGCACCGTAAAGGAGATTGAAGCTACCGTAGAGGAGATACGGAAGATAGGACAACGAGCTATAGCTGTTCAGACTGATGTTACAAAAGAAGTCCAAGTAGAAAACATGGTAAAACAGACTATCGCCGAATTTGGCAAGGTGGATATACTGGTCAATAACGCTGGTGTATCCCATCCCAAACAACTGGTGGTGGTCCCAGGGGTGAAATTCCCTGGCTGGAAGAGGGTGAAAGACCTGGATCACTCCCTCAGTGAAGAGGAGTGGCACCTGACTATGGATTCTAATGTAACCAGTCTGTTTCTTGGCACAAGAGCAGTGGGGCCATACTTTATTAAGCAGCGGAGTGGAAAGGTTATTAATATAAGCTCCAACAGTGCTGTAGTAGGAGTTGGTTGCTTCGTACCATATAATACCAGTAAGGCAGCCGTTTCCATGTTTACCAGGTGCCTCGCCATAGAATGGGCTCCCTTCAATATTAATGTAAACGCCATAGGGCCAGGAGATTTCTATACGCGACTGGCAGCGGATAAGTACGAGAATCCCGACCTCAAGGCAGATATGCTCGGAGGTATCCCTATGGGGCATACGGGAAATATTCGTGACTTGGGACTGCTGGCATTATATCTGGCTTCTCCTGCATCAGATTATATGACGGGTCAGACTATATTTCTCGATGGTGGCTCAGCGGCGCTGTGAAGGTTCTATTAGCCACAGAGATATTTATTCAGCTTTGCTCATAGATCCGATTGGAGCTACAATTTTCTTAAATATCTCATTCAGCACTTGGGCTAGAGCCGCATATATTGCTGAGAAACCGCATATGATTCCTTCATAACCGGCAATCTGCTTTAAGATAGCACTACCAGTAATATCTGCTACAGCCAGTAAAAAGAACAACAGTGTCAGGGAAGCGAATATTAACTGTAGTGCTCTATTAAGTTTCAATGTACTTATAAACATAACTCCAGTAAATATACCCCACATGATAAGGTAAGATGCCATTGCGATATTGCTTGGAGGACTTCCCCACCCCATTTGTGGAAGTACTAATAAACCGACCAGGGTAATCCAGAAAAAACCGAAGGAGCAAAATGCTGTTGTCCCGAAGGTATTACCTTTCTTCCATTCCATGATTCCTGCAATAACCTGTGCCAGTCCACCGTAGAATATACCTACTGCAAGTATCATACTACCCAGGGGGAAAAGGCCGATGTTATGCAGGTTCAGGAGTACAGTTGTCATGCCAAACCCCATTAAGCCGAGGGGGGCGGGGTTTGCCAGGGTGTCCTTTATTTCTGTTGTAATTTTGGTGTCCTCCTTTTGCATTGTAGCTATTTTTCTCTATTTGACAGAGATGTAACTGCCCAAAGACATATTAAATCACCAGAAAGTATCGATTGGAATTACATTATATGCTTTGTTGAAGGTATAAATCAAATGTTAGCTTATAGAATGTGAGACAGAAGGATGCGCAAGCCGATTATAATCAGGACCATGCCTCCAATGATTTCTGCCTTTTCTCCGACAAGTTCTCCAAGTTTTTTACTTAATAGAAAGCCAGCTATTGAAGACAGAAGGGCAACCACACCGATAATGGAACATGCCAGGACTATGTCAACATCGAGGAAGGCAAATGACAGCCCAACTGCAAGGGCGTCTATGCTTGTTGCCAGCGATAATGTAAGCAGTAGCCACCCTTTGGTAATATCTATATCTTTTTTATCGGTGTTGTCTGAGCGAATAGCTCCCCAAATCATCTTTCCACCGATAGCCGTCAGCAGACAGAAGACCACCCAGTGGTCGTAACTGGCTACTAATTCTACGACAGTTCGTCCTGCCAGCCATCCAAGTGCGGGCATTGTTGCCTGGAAGAACCCGAAAGAGAAGGAGGCACGTAATATTTGGGGGAGAGAAAGAGTTTTCGTCGAGGTATTACCACTGAGGGATACCGCAAAACAATCAACGGATAAGCTCAGTGCTACTATTACTAGTGGAATAATGCCCGTGTTCCCCATGGATAAAGTATGTCACACGTGGGGCTCAGGAATGAAATGATGACTGGTGAAAAGTAGATTAGCTAATCTTGCCAGGGATAGAACATTGTCGGATATTCATCCTGCAGGAGGAATACTATTAGTTTTATCTTGTAATACAAGGCGTTGCTTGATACTATCCAGAATAGATTTTCTAATCAGTGGCCTTAACTTGCAGGGAGCTGATTACCGGGACTTGAATATGACAGCTTCTGTAAACAAAGCGAGTAATTGAAAATGTTTTCAACAAAGACAGGAGCAGCCAAATTACTAATAAGTACGGTTATCGGGCTGGTGATACTGAAACTGGTTGTAGGTTGGTTGACGGGAAGTATCAGTATATTAGCGCAGGCAACTGATAGCTTGATGGATATGCTTGCAGGGATAATTACTTTTTCCGCGATACGAATTGCTGCTAACCCTGCTGATAAGGAACATCCATATGGACATGGCAAGGTGGAGGATATTGCTGGTGTGTTGCAGGGGATTCTCATTGCTATTGCGGCCGGACTGATAATCTATTCATCTGTTCGCAGGATAATAACAGGCGCTAGCGTCGAATTTGCAGAGACGGGGATAGCTGTAATGGCAGTCTCCATCATAGCCAGCTTTTTTTTATCTCGCCATTTATTAAAAGTAGCTCGTGCCACGGCTTCAGTAGCACTTGAAGCCAATGCACGTAATATTACCGCTGATATTTATTCTGCCCTGGCAGTACTGGTTGCCATGGTAGCGGTGAGAGTGACTGGATATAGCGTTATTGACCCGATAATTGCTATTGGAGTTGCCATTTATCTTCTAAAGATAGCCAAGAATACAATACGTAAGCCATTATCCGGTTTGATAGATGAAAAACTACCTCATGCTCAGGAGACAACTATCAAGGATTGCCTGGCAAAACATAGCAAGTATGTGCTTGGTTATCATGCATTACGGACACGTCGCTCTGGCAGTCAGTATTATATAGACTTACATCTGGTGGTGAATAAAGATGTTAGCTTACAGCAGGCTCATGACGTTTGTGACATGATTGAGATGGAAATCGAATCCAGCCTTCCAAGGGCAAATGTAACAATCCATGTTGAACCAACTAGCATTGAATGAGAGCTGTATGGGGTGAGCTTATTTAAGTTACATTACGACAGCGTGATAGTTCCAGGGGCGCTCATATGCACCCAGTATCCATGTCCTGGCTCCAGCTTCCCACCGTTCTGATTTACAGTAGGACAATACCAGCTACCCGTGGCGGCATCCCATCCATATAGTACGGAATATGCTTCTCCTACGCTTGCCAGGTAGGTGTCGTAATTCTGCTCTTCAATCGAGGTGAAGCCGAGCATATTCCAGTTAGATTGCAAGGTGTATCCTGCTGTTGCGGCCTCTAAACCATGTGTCGTCAGCACGTCGGCTGTTTTAGTGTACACCCAGTATCCGTTTCCATCCTTTATAGACTGGAGTGTGCCTCCTGTCTTTTCTCTCCAGTAGTCCCATGACTCGCTTGACGTGTTGTAATGGTACACAATGTCTATGTTATTGACGTTGCCAGAGGCTAGGTTGTCTGAGTTGATAATATCATTGATATCGCTACTTTCAGGAATTAGTGGTAAAGATATAAGGTTCCATCCTGCTGAAAGGTTTATATCGTAGCTGGTGAGTAGCGTTGATTCAGCCGGTTCTGTGTTGAATTCCCAAACAGGGCCTTCAACTCTCATTCCATGGCTATCAGAGGCAATGACCTTCCATAAATAGGAACTGTCGTTTTCCAGTTCTCCAGGCTCAAAGGAGGTTGAGGGCTGGTTGCTGGATACCAGAGTGCTGGCGTCAACTGTGTCAAAATAGATATCGTATGTCAGGGAATCTCCTTCATCGGGGTCATCTCCATACCAGTTTAAAACAGCATTGATGGATACATTACCGGTCAGAGTTTCTGGTGATGGATTGGTTGCTACGTTTGGAGGATTGTTGGGTAGAACTTCAGTAGCAGCTTGTGATTCGGCGTAGTTCTCGGACCAGAGGGTACTGTCCTCGCTGAAGGACCAGGCGCGGTAGTAGTAGCTGGTTTCAGGGGTGAGTTCAGTATCAGAGAAGGTTTCGGCATTGCCGAAATAAAGCTCTGTGCCATCATTCTTATCTACAGGAAAGCTGCCCTGCTTACGCTGTATTTTTGTCTTATCAGCATCAGCAGCCATGGTCCAGGAGAGGTTGATTTGCTGGCTGCCAGAGGCCTCAGCGGAGAATGTCAATGGTGCCTCCGGCAGGACAACTGATAAGGAGGTAAAACTGAGTTCGATCCCGCTGAAAGAAGCTGCGCTGTTTTTTGTCTGGGCTCGGAAGTAGTAGGTAGTGTTTGGATTTAGACTGGAAATGACCTGGTTGAAGTCATCGCCAGTGTTTAAATTACCTGACCAGTCAGTGTTGAAGGTGTATGGTTCATCTGGGTCAATGTCATACTCGAAGCGGACCTGGCAGCTTTCGCCACCATCGTTGTCAATGGTACCGTTGAGGATGGCAGAGTGTTGTTCTATTGAGGAGGCAACCACAGTGCTAGTTGTTGGAGGGAGTATCAGTTTTGCAGTGATGGCCTGTGATTCGGCGTAGTTCTCGGACCAGAGGGTACTGTCCTCGCTGAAGGACCAGGCGCGGTAGTAGTAGCTGGTTTCAGGGGTGAGTTCAGTATCAGAGAAGGTTTCGGCATTGCCGAAATAAAGCTCTGTGCCATCATTCTTATCTACAGGAAAGCTGCCCTGCTTACGCTGTATTTTTGTCTTATCAGCATCAGCAGCCATGGTCCAGGAGAGGTTGATTTGCTGGCTGCCAGAGGCCTCAGCGGAGAATGTCAATGGTGCCTCCGGCAGGACAACTGATAAGGAGGTAAAACTGAGTTCGATCCCGCTGAAAGAAGCTGCGCTGTTTTTTGTCTGGGCTCGGAAGTAGTAGGTAGTGTTTGGATTTAGACTGGAAATGACCTGGTTGAAGTCATCGCCAGTGTTTAAATTACCTGACCAGTCAGTGTTGAAGGTGTATGGTTCATCTGGGTCAATGTCATACTCGAAGCGGACCTGGCAGCTTTCGCCACCGTCGTTGTCAATAATCCCATTGAGAATGGCAGAGTGTTGTTCTATTGAGGAGGCATGTAGAGTGCTTGCTGTTGGAAATTCTGGTTCTGGAGGAGGAGCGGGCTCTGTGGATTCCAGCCGAAGTACAGTAACACCATAGTGCTGCATCCCATAATAGCTTTCTCCCCAGGTCATGGAATGGTCATTATGGTCCCAGGTATTATGGAGATAGACAGTGTCAGGCTCGCTATACCCGAAACCGAGCATTGAATGCCCTGCAACCTGGATTATCACTGGTCGCCCGGAATCAATCTCTGCCTGGAAATCAGAAAAACTGAATCCATTGTCAGGATTGCTGCCCACTCCCTTTATATACTGTGAGAAATTTGTTTCTACATCATATCCCCGCGATTCAGCGAACAGTCTCATGCCATGACTGCCATCACGGTAGCTTGGTTCACAGGTGCTGTAGTCATACAACGGACTGCCATCTCCCCGGAAAAAGAAGAAAGTGCCGCCATCACTGGTGTTCCAGTTATTATATTGGTTTGTTCCCATGAAGTCGGCAGTGCAGTCTGCATAGCCGCTCTCATCCCAGTTGTTGTAGTAAGGGTCACTGGAGCTACCAAGAGACGACCAGTAATCATCTACATGTCCTTTCGTTTTTAAACCATCTAAACCCTGGTGAGTGGCGCTAAGCGGGCATTCGCCTGAACCCCATACCGAATTGGTCATTGGGCAATCTCCATCATTGGTGGGGCCAGTATACATATTGTCGTAGCCCTGGTTGTCGTAGTAGCCGAACAAGATGGCAGCCGAGGTGGCCGAGCAGCCGTAGCACCAGTCGAAGGCTGGTACATAAGGGATGATATTGCTCCCGCTAGCTCCACGTTTGGGAAGTTCCGCTGTAGGTGCTGCATCTTCAGATGGACCACCAGGTACCAGAATCAGGTCGATCTCTTCTCCATCGTCATCAAAAGTATCGATGTAGTATTCATTTGATAATTTTAATCCACCATCTGCCTGTACAGTGCTGACTATAGGACTAACTGAAAGCGATAGGCCTAAAATAAGGCATATTAACAATTGTAGTAATATTATAGTCCATTTATATTGCTGGTAAAGCATAGTATTCATAGTTATTATTATTGATAACTATGCTTACATAGGTATATTCCTTTGTATGTAGTACAACAGTATGCGTTACTGTGGTTACCAGTACCTGAGGCCAGGGGTAGATAAGTACTATATGTGAAGGGTAGAGGCTATTGGGGGAGCTTTGCCTTAGAACTTAGGTCATGGGCAGCAGGCTGTTAGCTTGGCTATAGGATTTTAGTAACGATGACCATATATAGCATGACTATAGTAGCCGGGATTCAAGCTTTTCGAAATTTGTTGCCGTGAAGCGAGCTATTAGCCAGAGAAGCTACTTAGAAGCCGAGCAACTGCTCCAGCGTTTTATCCCCGCTATGGGCAGGAAAAAACCTGAGTTTCGCCCCGAACATTGGGTCTGCTCCTATAGTATCCATGGTATTGCCCACTGCTTCTGCTATTGTTAATTGTTCACTGCAAAGTTGTTGTATCAGGTACGTGGTAGCCTGGTCTACGTAGCCCAATCCTACAGTGGCATGCCATGCCAGGTATGTCGAAGCCCCCTTCTCGATAAAAGCCTGTGCCAGGTCATCGATGGCGATGCAGGAACAACCCATCATAATGATAACCGTATCGTCGAAGTTTCCTTTCATGCTTTTGGTGATGAAGCTGTCCTTGATACTGAATACCATGGGGTGTTTTGTATCGATTCTTGCCTTGGCGACGCGGTTGGCTAACTGCTCCGTAATATGTGTCGTTTCCCTGTATGCTTCGTTAGTGAAAAGGGTTGTCATTCTTACAACGCCTTCCTCTCCGCTGAGCAAGCCGGAGTGAGCGCGAAAAATGATGAGCCTGTAATTTTTTTCAGGAAGTTCGCGGTAGAAGTCGACGGTGATATCATTTCCTTGATAAATATCTACCCCAAATCCATAGTCCTCAAGCTGCTGAGTTATCTGGTCCAGGAATGTATGGTTGGAATTGAGCACGGAAAGCTGGTCTATGATAGCCGCCATAGGTATATTATTTTCAGGAGGTAATGGAGGTTCAGGAGTTGCTGGTATCTCCTGGCCGGAGGGAGGAAAGGGCATTGGAGGGGGAGATGGAGGATTGGAAGGGGCACAGCAGGAGCTTATGGATAATATAACTATGATCACCAGTGTAAAGCTTAGTAACCTTAGTGAAGGAAGGTTGTTGAATTTTGGCAGAGCTGTCATATTTATTAACAGGATTGTAGCAATTGCGTTATTATTGTGCCAGTTGCCTCAGCTTAACATCAAGGCAAGTGACTTATTTTTGCAGGAGGCTTCTCTAGCATCTCGAATTCTATGCCAGCCTCTTGGAACAGTTCCTTGAATGCGACGTCGGCGTAGCTGCTGAAGGTTACAAATCGCTTTATTTTGGAGTTCACCAGCATTTTGGCACAAAGTATACAGGGAGAATGGGTGCAGTAAACTGTGGCTCCAGCAAGGGTAATACCGTGGAGCGCTGCTTGGATAATCACGTTTTGCTCGGCGTGAATTGCCCGGCATATCTCCTGCCTTGTTCCTGATTTTATATTTAACTCGTCCCGCAGGCAGCCCAGTTCGAGACAATCTTTAAGGCCTGCAGCAGCCCCGTTATATCCGGTAGAAAGAATATGCTTGTCACGTACTGCAACAGCTCCGATATGGTGCCTTAGACATGTGGAACGTTCTGCAACAACTGAGGCTATTTTGAGAAAATATTCATCTATAGTTGGTCTGCTTCCTTTAATCATTTCAGCTCCTTGATAACCCCCTCTGTTTCTTCAACCAGCGCTTTTAGTGAAGACTCGTTTGTTATAGTAAAATCAGCCATAGCTATCGGGCCACCTTTATTTAGCTTTTCAATCTCAGCCGTATCACGGCTGGCTGCCTCCATTATAGTTAATGGACGTGTAGCTCTGCTACCCAGCCTTTGATATCGGCAACAGGGGGAGGCCCAGACCGCAACCACTTTGAGATGGTCATCATACTTTTTCTTTAATAGCAGGTATTCCTCCCATGAGTAAAGGCCATCCACCAGCACGTCTGATGATTCCAGGGCACTGTCAATCCTTGGCAGGTTTAATATTGCATAGGCTGCCATGCCGTGTTTTTCCCTCAATAATTCTCTGGTATGACGCTCATTTTGCTCATTATATTCAAGCCCCAGGTTTTTTAGTTCCTGCCAGGTGACATCACCAAAATGTATTATCCTGAACCTGAACTTCTGGAAAATGTCGGCGACCTCTGATTTGCCTGCTCCGGGCATACCAACAAGAGCTATTACTTTGTTCATTTGCGGGTTAGCTGCTAGAGCTACTCCTTTCTCTGTTGCCATTCATTATAGAGAATAGATGCTGTGATTAGCAATTTTAGGATTGCGAGGAGGTCTTTATATGCATGAAAAAAGAGGACTTGACAAATAATATATAGTGTTATATATTTCCGAATATACTATAAAAATAGGTATAACTATAAAAATTGAGGGATAATGGCAGGGTTACGAGAAAAGCAAAAAGAGCGCAGGCAACGTGACATACTTGATGCAGCTACCAGGCTGATTGAAGCTCAAGGATGGGAGAATACCAGCATGGAGGAAGTTGCAAAGAGGGCTGAAGTTGGAGTAGCCACTGTATATAATTATTTTGGTTCCAAGATTGATCTCGTCCAGGCGATATTTGCGGGGTATGTTGATGAGCAACTCGAGGCTGGCAGACAGGTCATTGAAACCCCCCCTGTTGATGTGGTCGATGGGATGACATCGCTTTTTTCTGCCTATGTCGATGGTATGGCTCATCGTTTTGGCAGAAAACTGATGCAAGAATTTTTTACTATAGGTCTTAGCAGGCAATTTTCTTTTGATAAAGATGTAATGCCGGTGAAGATGCGCATTATTGAACAGATGGGGGAACTAGTAGAGCTATATCGTCAGCGGGGACAGATTGATCATGATATCAGTAAAGATGAAGCTGCCATGCTATGCTACTCTGCAGTGTCTGTGCCGCTTATGCTATACGTAATACTTCCTGACATGGCACTGGATGAGTCGAAGAAAGCAATGCGTCGTAATCTACAATTAATATTCAGAGGACTGGCGTCTAGTTCATATCTGGCAGAAGGAGAAAAGAGTGATTGACACAAAGGCGAAAAGCAATAGCTTAATAGGAACTACTAACCCTGTTATCAAGATGGAGGAGGTCTCCAAGATTTACCAGATGGACCATATCAGAGTGGAAGCCCTCAGGAAAGTCAGCCTTGAGATTGAAGCAGGGGAGTTTATCGTTTTTCTGGGGCCAAGTGGCTCTGGGAAAACTACATTATTAAATATGATTGGCGGTCTTGATACAGTAAGTTCAGGGACTATTACAGTTAATGGAATAACAGTAAATAAACTCAGTTCTGCTAAACTAACCAATTTTCGGCGTATTCATATTGGTTTTGTGTTCCAATTTTTTAACCTGATACCCACCCTGACAGCAAAAGAAAATATTGAGTTTGCTGCTGAACTAGTATCAAATCCCAAGTCTCCGGAACAGCTACTTCAGGATGTTGGACTGGAAGAGCGAGCAAAGCATTTTCCAAGCGAGCTTTCAGGAGGAGAGAATCAGCGGGTAGCTATAGCCAGGGCCTTGGCTACAGACCCTTCTGTCCTGCTTTGTGATGAGCCTACTGGAAGCCTTGACTACGAAACAGGCAAGCGAATATACAGGTTACTTCGTGACCTTAACAGGAACAGCGGTAAGGTGGTTGTGGTGGTAACTCATAACTCGGCAGTGGGTGATATTGCCGACCGCGTAGTACGTCTTCGAGATGGTAGTATAGTGGAGATTGTTTGCAATGAACATCCGTTAGAGCCAGAGGCACTGAAGTGGTAACTCCTTCTAAACTGCAGCGTAAGCTGTTAAGGGACCTGCTTGCTGGCAAAGCCCAGTTCGGTGCCGTGATTGTCATTATCATACTGGGGGTTGCAGCCTTTGTTGCCATTTATGGGTCCTATCAAAACCTGTATTTATCTTATAATGATATATATGAACGGATGAACATGGCGGATTACTGGATATCTGCAGATGCTTTGCCATCACGGGCGGTACGGGAAATGGACCAGATTGTTGGCGTTGAGGCACAGGGGCGAATTATTGGGGATGTTTCGATTGACCTGGAGGTGGAGGGAGGACAGAAGGTTGAGGGACGAGTTATCTCTCTGCCAGCAGGGGTGCATCCGGAAATAAATGATGTTGTTATCGAGAGTGGAGATTATATCAGTCCAGGTGCCAACCGGGAGATATTGCTTGAGAGGGGTTTTGCTGATTTTCATAAACTGGAGCAAGGGGATTGGCTTACAATTGAAGAAGGCAGCAGGAAAATCCCCCTGAAAGTAATGGGTGCTGCTAGCAGTCCTGAATACCTGTGGGTAACCAAGAATTTCCAGGAACTGATTCCGTCACCAAAGACTTTCGGGATATTATTTATGCCAGTAACTCAGGCTGAGGGCCTCTTTAATATGAAGGGTATGGTCAATGACGTAAACCTGGTTCTTGGAGAAGACATTGAAGAAGAAGAAGTCCTTATGCAGGTTGAGGAAATTCTTAGGCGCTATGGTATTAAAAGAGTCAGTTATCCCAATGAACCTGTTCCAATAGGCATCAGGAAAATAGATGTTGTACAGGGTGTCCGCACGGCACATATAGTAGACCGTGAATATATGCCAAGTCATCACCTGTTGAAACAGGACCTCGATGGCTTCAAACAGATGTCTGTGATGTTTCCCTTGCTCTTTCTCTCGCTGGCAGCTTTGGCAATCTATGTTTTGCTTAACCGCTTGATTGAGTCGCAACGAGTTCAAATTGGTCTCATGAGAGCACTGGGATATAGTAAGATGAAAGTTCTATGGCACTACATTAGCTTTGGCCTGGCACTAGGATTGTTAGGCTCAATTAGTGGAGCCTTGTTAGGGCATGTACTTGCTGGCATCTACACCAATTTTTATATAGGATTCCTGAGAATTCCATATGCGGTGACAGAGCCACAATGGACAGCTATGCTAATTGGTTTTTTTATGGGCACACTTGTTCCTCTTTTTGCGGGAGTTCTGCCTGCCTGGGGCACAGCCCGGCTGAGACCGGCAGAAGCTATGCGCCCACCTGTACCTGCTGCTGCGCACCGTACTCTACTGGAAATCCTGCTGCCTTTCATGTCTAGGCTGCCTTTTGTACTGAAAATCCCTTTGCGAAATGTGTTCCGAAATCCACGGCGTAGCATGTTTATGGCTACAGGGGTGATGTCCGCTACAGCTATGATACTGCTTTGTATGTCTTTTGTAGACATGATGGACTGGATTAACGAAACACAGATTGAACAAATACAGAGTTATGATGCCAAGGTTATTTTCCAGGGATTTGGCAGCGAGGGAACAGCCCGCCGTATTGAGCAATTTCAGGGGGTTGATGAAGCAGAGGCAATATTGGAACTGCCTTATCGGATAAAGCTGGGTGATAAAGTTAGAGACAGTGCCATAAGAGGCATGAAGCCAGGTTCCTCTATGTACAAGTTGCTTGACCCAGATGGAATCCCTGTTCCTTTGACTGATGATGGATTGTTATTACCTCTTCCGTTGCAGGAACAACTTGAAGCTGAAGCAGGGGATATCCTCTATTTGGAACCACTGATTGGTTCGGTGGGAGAGACTACTACCCATGTGACAGGTATCGTTTCTGAGCCGATGGGGGCCCGTGCTTATATGCCGCTCGAACAAGTACAGGATTTGATTAAAATGCACGGGGCTGCAACGGGAGTGTTGCTTAATTTCACAGGACAATCATCACCGGAACTATTGGAGAGGATTAATAACTTACCACAGGTGGCATCTATAGAGTTCGGCAGCAGCCTTAAAGATTATATGGATGACATGATGGGCTTTTTCTGGGCATTTGTTGGTATTATGCTGGTGATGAGTTTCGCTCTTGGTTTTGCCATTATCTTCAATGGAGTTACCGTTAATGTGCTGGAGCGCAGGCGGGAAATCGCTATCATGCGTGCGGTGGGAATGCGTAATCGCCAGTTGGGATTAATCATTACGCTGGAAAACCTGTTGATTGCTTTCCTGGGAATAGCAGTTGGGTTGCCTGCTGGTTATTATCTTGCAGACTATTTCATGCAACAGAATTCAACTGATATGATGAGTATGCCAATGGTTCTTCATCTGGAATCCTATTTTATCGCGGCGGGGTGTTCCATTGTAATATTGCTGGTATCGCAGCTTCCAGCTATCAGGCGTGTAACAACGATGAGTCTGCCTACCGTTACTAAGGACTGGTCTGAATAATTGCTGCTGAACAGTTTTTAAGGAGGAATAGACTAATATGAAAAAAAGTTTGA
>CAYPSP010000020.1:0-14056 GCA_964413335.1 uncultured Dehalococcoidales bacterium | reverse complement strand
CCATATTGAATAACAAAACGGGCAAAACAAAATCAATATCTGGGGAAACTTTAAATATCAGTTTTGGGAAAAGGTTCAAGATGGTTCTTGGCGATCGTCGGGTATGGTTTCTATTTCTGGTTGGATTCGGAACATATGGAGCCTTTGCAACATTATTCCATAACTGGATGGTTATCTACGTTATGCAGAGTTATCAGTTAACGAGGGATTTTGCCTCTATATTTACTTTTATCGCTACCATTGGTTTCATGACAGGTGCTCTTTTGGCAGGACTATTATCCGACAGGGTAATGAAAAGTAGACGACGGCCTGCTCTGATATTCACCAGCCTTTTACTTGGCTGTCTCTTACTGCTTTCCTTGTGGAATGGAGGTATTCCTCCCCTACGGGCATTATATCCATTGTCATTTATTATGGGTGTAGGCGGTAGTATTATTCCTGTCATTTTTGGTGGTGTTAGGGATATAGTAAGACCTGCCACACGAGGAGTAGCTATTGGACTGGTTAATATGGGTGGTTTTACAGGAGCTGCCATAGCTCAGCCCCTGTTTGGACTTATCCTTGACTATGGTTGGCAGGGTAAAATAGTTGAAGGTGTTCATATTTATCCGCTGCAGGCATTCCAGAATGGTCTTTTTCTCTGCTGTGCACTGGCAGTACTTGGTGTTATTGGTGCTCTACTTATGAAGGAGACTCACTGTCGACAAATATACGTTATTGGAAAACCTTAATTTCTGAGTATTATTTAGATAAAGGGGAATCATAACAGATAGACTTTACGAGGATGGCTATCTCTTTGTTCTTGTTCCTGAACAGTTAAAAGAGTGTTGCTTCATCTTGAACCACTTGCCCTCATCAACTCCAATTAAATTACCGCACTTGCATCTGACATTATTCCCATCTCGAATGCTGTAATCCTCTACTATTCGCTCATGCCAGCAGTGTAATATTCTACCTTCACCAATCTTGATATATTTAAAGATTTTACTATTACATTTTGCGCATTTTATTATTATCATTAGAAATCGGGTAGTTCGTTTTCAATTCGGATAGTATTTGACATGGTGTTTGATTTTATATCTTTGGGGAGATTTTAGAAAGTGATCAACATAGTTTGGGGGATAAATGTATTTGGTATAGTATTATTGTCAGTGAACTTGACTCAAGAGAAGAAAATATACGTTTGATAAAGAAATGGATAATGGGACGTTTTATAAATAATTTATTCGATGGGAAAAGGGGAGAGGAAAGAGGGACAGGACAGGGGACTGGGAAGAGAATATACAGGTAGATATTGATAATAATCAAAGTGGTGACTATTAAAATCGAGCAAGGACTCTGAAGAATAAATATCAACCCAGGAAGTGCGATATTTGCATGAGTACTTAATAAAAAATGAAGTTGTGGTTTGCGTATCTACTTATTATTTAAATATGTAGCATTCGCAGGACTTGGATAGTCTGGTAAGGATATAGTTAAATGAAATTTAACATAGATGAGCAGGAAGCTTTCTGGAACAAAAGATTTCAAAACGAAGGTAATGTATGGGGTGATTATCCCAGTGCAACCGCGACATTTGCTATGGAAATATTCCATCAACACAAGGTAAAGAGTATCCTGGTTGCCGGTTCTGGTTATGGTCGGAACACGAAATTATTTTCAGGAAATGGTTTCAATGTATCAGGAACTGATATTTCAACAGTAGCCTGCAAACTGGCAAAGAAATTCGACCCGCCTACGGAATTCCATAATGGCTCAGTGCTGGATATGTCTTTTCTTGCTAATAGTTGTGATGCAATATATTGCTTCAACACACTGCACCTTTTTTATGAGAATGAGAGGGTAGTATTCATAAAGGAGAGTGCCAGCAGATTGAGAGGAGGAGGGCTGGCGTTCTTCACCGTTTTTTCTGAAAACGAACCAAGTTTTGGTAAGAACCGTAGTATAGAAAAGGATACCTACGAAAGCCGACCAGGCAGACCCACTCATTATTTTAGCGATGATGACCTGCGATGGCATTTCAGGGATTTTATTATTCTGGTTACCGGGGTGTTCGATGAATGGGAGGACCACAGCCAGGGTGAACATGTTCACCGGTTGCGATATATTTGTGCAAAGAAGGTTAATTGATCATCATTTTTGAGCCATATATGTGCTGTCAACCATTCAAATCTTGCTTAGAATTATATAATGTTATCGGCTTTCCTCATAACCACCGCAATAAAACTGCCAACCAGTAATAGCCCGATAATAATCATGAATGCTATAGAATAGCTGCCGGTAATATCGAAAATATATCCCATCATATAGGGAGAAAAGGCGGCGACAACGAAGGCGATTGAGGAACTGATACCGAGAAGTCCTCCAAGCCAGCGCATGCCAAAGAATTCTCCCAAGATGCCAACTTCGGCGGTCATTGACATACCAGTGGATATTCCGTAGAAGAAAACGAAACAATAAAGCATCAGCGTTGATTCTAAGAACAGCAACAATAAAAGACAGATTGCTGTACTGAACAGCGATAGTGCCATAACTTTTTGACAACCAATCTTTTCTGATAGGAGGCCTGACAGTAAGCGACCCGGAATGGATATTCCGCCAATAAATCCCAGTGCTAGTGCTGAGGAGGTGGCACTTATACCAACATCGGTGGCATGGGGCACAAGATGGACAGCTATTGCCTGGAAAGTAAGTTCACCCAGGCAGACCAGAAAAGTAATACCGAAAAACGGTAGAGTGGTAACGATTTTACGTGTTGTCAATGAACCAGTAACTGATGAAAGTTTAATATGCTGTTTATGATCTTTAAATTCGTCCAGTTCATCTTTGCTGTTTTTTATTACGAATGCTGGTATGATAATTAACAGGAAAGTGATGATACCCAGGATGAAATATGCCTGTCTCCAACCATAGTTAATAATAAACAAGTTGGCTAGGGGGGGCGAATATTAATCCCCCGGCGCCTGCTCCAGAAATGACAATTGCCAGTGCTAATCCAGCCTTTTTTTTGCCGTAAAACCAGCGCTGAACGGTTGAACCTGGTACTGACCAGGTAGCACCAACACCCAACCCGGAGATGAAGTAAAAAAGACGAAGATGTTCGATATTACCTATTTGACTGCAAAGCATTATTCCTCCACCTGCGAGTGTTGCACAAACAAGGAGGATGGGCCGGGGATTAAATATATCGACAAGTCTACCTGCCACAATGGATGAGATGGCTACACCAATCATAAAAGTGGTATATCCTGATGAGATAAGGGAGCGGCTTGTGGCGAGCTCATTTTCCAGCGGCTTAAAGAAGACCCCCAATGAGTGAAATGTTTCACCAATAACCAGGGTAGTGGTAAAACAAGCTGCTACAATGAGCCATGCTTGGAATGATGTTTTATTATGTACTTTTTTTAACAATGTTATTAAATATAGAAAATGTAAAATTCATTGCTAATGTCTTCTTGCTCTAAGAATTGTAGCATATGGCTAGCTATCGCAGAGACTTTACCAGATAGTCTATACTATATACTGCTATTACATATATGATAGGTGATGGTATTAAACTACTTGAGGAGAAATTGATATATGTCGGAAAAAATAGTTGAGCTTATTTCTACTGGTGGCACTATTGCCATGGGAGTTGATGATAATAGTGGAGGAGCGGTGCAGAAACTTAGTGCGGAGGGTTTGTTGCAGGGAATGCCGTCACTAAATGGTATTGCTCGTATAGAGGCTATGAACTTTTGTAATAAACCTGGACCTCATGTGTTACCCAGTGATGTATTTGAAATGAGTAAAGTAATAAGGTCACTTTTTCGCAGTAAAAAAGCTGACGGAGTAGTAGTGACCCATGGCACCGATACCATTGAGGAAACAGCCTATGCGCTGGATTTACTGCTTGATGAGGATAACCCTGTTGTAGTAACAGGAGCCATGCGGAACACGTCGCTGCTCAGTGCAGATGGCCCGTCAAACATGTTCAATTCGATTTTAACTGCAACGGCGGATGATTCATATGGTATGGGAACGATGGTTGTATTTAATAATGAAGTTCATCTTGCTCGTGATGTGACTAAAACTAGTGCTACACAGCTCAATACTTTCAGGAGCCCGTTGTTTGGTCCAGTCGGTTTTATCTATGCAGACAGGGTACAGTTTGTTCGAGGAAGGGGTCTAAGGGAAACGATTAACGCTAGAGATGTTTCTGCTCAAGTAGAACTTATTAAATTTACTCAAGGGATGAGCAATTTTCTATTTGAAGCTGTCAAAGATTCTCAGGTGGATGGGGTAATTGTTGAAGGGGCTGGAGTAGGACATGTATCTGTTACAGTGGCGAAGGAGATAAGGGAACTGGTAGAGATGGGTAAACCGGTGGTTATTACCAGCAGGTGTTATGAAGGGTTTGTTCTTGGTAATGCTTATGCTTTTGAGGGTAGTGAAAAAGACCTGCAGGATATAGGCGTGATATTTGCGCCAGGACTCAGCGGACAGAAAGCTCGTATAAAGCTGATGCTGACGCTCGGCTATACAAGGGATATGGACCAAATACGTAACATCTTCACTAAGCCTGTACTATATGGAAGATAATAAAAATGGCGGTTGATAGAACTACAGTATAAATACATTTAAACTATAGAATTGGCATGTGGTAAGCCAGCATAGCATTTTGCTACAATGGTTCAGACAAATTATAATATCTGATTATCGTACACTATTTGATAATTGTGGTGGATGTGTACTGAAAAAGGGCGGATTATTTTTGATCCAAGCAACCTCAAGTGGCTTTGGATACAAATATAGGAGATTTACATTGTTTAATCATGTAACAAAATGGTTGTTATTACTTGGTGCACTATCCTTTATCATTAATCCTCTCTCTATTATATTGACACCCCAGACGGTATTTGCGGAGGAGTCCAATGACCAGAATACCGAGTACGTAGAAAATCTTAAACACATACAAAACATGGGCGCTCGCAGTCTGGAATTGGATGCTAATGGCAACGCTCATATTGCCTATGGTTCTGATCATCTCTACTATGTGTATTATGATGAGTCTGGGTGGCTCTATGAGACGGTGGATGATGAAATGGGGGTTGGACAATATAGCTCTCTGGCTTTTGGTACGAATGCTAATCCTCATATTAGTTACTTTGACAGTAGCAATAAAGATTTGAAGTATGCTTATAAGGATATTAATGGATGGCAAACGGAGATTGTCGATAGTGATGGCTGGGTTGGTGAATATGCATCTATGGACTTAGATAGGGATAATTATCCTCATATCAGCTATTTTGATTATGGCAATGGCGAACTGAAATATGCCTATAAAGACTCTCGTGGTTGGAATTTCAGGGTATTGGATCGTAGCAGAGTTGGGATGTATACCTCTCTGGTTATAGACAATGCAGGGTATTCACATATCAGCTATTTTGATTATGGTAAAGGATGCCTTAAATATATTTATGAGGATACTCGGGGCTGGCACAAATTGGCCGTAGATGTTGATGGGGTTGGGATGTATAGCTCTATGACGCTAAATAGCTATGGCAGTGCTCGTATTAGCTATTTTGATTATAAGAACGGAGATTTGAAATATGCCAGCGAGGAATCAAATGGCTGGTATATCGAAATAATAGATAGTAAAGGTAATGTTGGTGAATATAGCTCATTGAGGTTGGATAGGAACGGTCGTGGTCATATCAGCTATATTGATAACGATACAAATAATCTGAAATATGCCAGCAATCAATCTGGGGATTGGCAGGAAGAAATTGTTGAGAATAAAGGTGCTTCAAAATACAGTTCATTGGCTTTGGATGTGAATGGTTATGCCCACATAAGCTATTTTGACTTTGAAAATTTGAAAGTGCGATATGCCTATGTTGATGCCGATGGCTGGCGATATGAAGACATTGATAGTAGTGGGGAAATAGGAAAATATTGTTCATTGAAGCTGGATGCCGATGGACATTCACATGTTAGCTATTTTGATAGTGCCAACGCTGATCTGAAATATGCCTATGGGGATTATCGGGGATGGCAAGTTGAACTAGTGGATAGTGTGGGTGATGTTGGTGAGTATTGTTCGCTCGTATTGAATGCTGAAGGGCAACCATGCATCAGCTATTATGATTTGAGTAACAGAAGCCTTAAATATGCGTATAAAGATATTACAGGCTGGCATATTCAAACCATCGATACGGGTGGGGTTGGTGAATACAATTCACTGGCAGTTGATGACGAGGGTAATCCTCATATTAGTTACTTTGACCGTACATCTTATCAGCTAAAATATGCATATGGTGGCAATGGTGATTGGAAAGTGGAAACCATTGATGATGGATCATGGTGTGGTTCCTATACATCATTGGCGCTTGATGCTGATGGATATCCTCGTGTGAGTTATTTTGATATATGGAATAGCAGCCTGAAGTATGCGATAAAAGATACAACTGGCTGGCAGATAGAAACTGTGGATGATGGAGGAGTTGGCAAATACAGTTCACTGGTATTGAATGACGAGGGCAACCCTCATGTCAGCTATTATAATAGCCGTGGTCGTGATTTGAAATATGCGTACAAGGGTACTGCTGGCTGGCAGATTGAAACTGTGGATGATAAGGGTGATGTTGGAGTGCATAGTTTGATGATATTAGATGAGGATGGTTATCCATATATCAGCTATTGTGGTTCTATAGGGAATCGTCTAAAGTATGTCCACAGTAATGGTGATGCCTGGGAAATGGTTATAGTAGAAGAAGGACATGACATTGCCCTGAGCAGTTCAATAGCACTGGATAAAAAGGGATTTCCACATATAATTTATTATAATGGTGCTGGCCATGACCTGGCATATTATTATGAATATTATACGGAAATTCGTTCTATAGAACTGGCAACAATTAGTGAAGCGGATGTGTTTCCAGTAGTAATAGGTGCTATTATTCCACCACAAGTAGTGATGTATGTCGAGGGAGAACTACCAGATAGTTGTGCTCGGTTCAATAAAATAGAGACGAATCGCCATGGAAACATCATAGAGGTGACAGTTACCATAAAAATTTTGAAAGGAGATAACTGTGTCCCAACCGATGATGTTTTTGAGAGAAGTTATATTATTAAAGGAATTTTCAATAGAGGTGAGACATATATTGTTATTATAAATGGTGTGGAATATATCTACGACGCTCCGGCAACATGGTGAGTGGCAGTTAAGTCAGCCCAGGTTTCAGTTTTGGGGATAGTTATTTCCCCCATAAAGTAATGAGTATTAATCCGGCAGTGAGGATAAGAGTGCCGATTATTCTAGGAGTTCTTCCTTTCTCTTTGTAGATGAAAAAGGCAGCGATTACCCCGATGACGATGCTGGTTTGCCTGAAAGCCAGTATATAACTGGCCTGTTGCATTAATTGGTATGCCCAGAGAATTAACCAGTACGAGCTAAAGTTCAGTAAGCCACCGAGCGCTGGTAATTTCCAGCCAATGGATTTTATCTCTGGTATTGTTCTCTTTGTTATTCGTAAACAAAGTAAAAAGCTGAAATAGGCGAAAACGAAGAAAAAATATCCATATCGAGCGGCAGATGCTGGCCCCGGAACCACAATATCTGCAGCGGCCTTGTCAAGCAGCGTATAACCCACTGTTCCTAGTGCGGTGAACAGCATCCAGAAATTCGCCCGGTTAACGTATTGGTGTAGTTGAAGTTGGCGTAGTGAGCGGAGTGGTACTAGGAGACAACCAGACACTACCAGCGACATACCCAGCCATCCGACAGAAGTGACGCTTTTACCTTGTAGTATATCTCCAACGCCTACAAGCAGAACGGGGAGGGAGCGAGCTATAGGATAAACTATAGTAAAATCTGAAGATTCATATGATTGTGCCAGACAGAAGAAATAGAATCCACAAAAAAAGCCTGCTCCAATAACATAGAACCATGCCTTGATGGGAAGAGAATGTGTTATCAACTCGCTGGTGATAGCAGGGATAAGACCAGCCAGGATGATCACGGTTATCATTCTGTAAAAGAATGCAGTTTCTGAACCTTTACGGCGAGCCAGTAAATTCCAGCTTGCATGCATCAGTGAAGAGCAAAGCACCAGCACTATTACCAAAGGACTCATATCAAGAACTCATTCTCATTTGTAGTATCAAAGTAATTTATAGTAACCAACTGACTGTTCATAGATAGAAAAACTATATTCTTATAAAGCTGTATTGGAAAGTAATAGCGGATGATGTATCGGTGATTGTTTATGTATTATCTGTTTGTATGGCAGCTCTGAACCTGTCGATAATATCAGAGGTTCGAGTCAATGGGAAGGGAGGTCTGCTTGTAGCTGGTGGTACCTCAAGACAAACAAAGGTTGGGCCAGCCTCAGCAAAGATGCTCTCTATGTTGTTCTGTAGCTCTTCTATAGTTTTAAAAAGGAAAGCATTGGTATAGCCGGCAGCCATTGCCAGTGCTACGAAATTAACTCTGTTTGCATGTGGAATAAGCTGGCCACCTGTGGTTCGGTATACCTGGTTTATGAACAAGAAGTGAATCAGATTGGCAGGTGCCATATTAGCGATGGTAATCAGGCTGCCAAGATTCATAAGTAAACTACCGTCACCATCAAGCACGATAACCCTCCTTTCAGGTTGTGCTAGCGCCAGACCGAGACCTAGTGATGATGCTTTACCCATGGCGCCGCTAAATAAAAGGTCCAGTCCCGGATTATTCGATACCTGTGGCCATTCAAAATTAGCAGTCATCGTGGCAACAATGATTGCGTTACCACGATGCTGTGAGATTATCTGTTGGGCTTTATAGCTATCTATCAATGTTTTAGTTGTACTCCGTACCAATTAAAATCACTACTGGGCTTTTTGTCTCTTGAGCCTCTTTATAGCCTGTAGCAATCTTTTCTGCATCCTTGTCATTTTCTATGAGGTAGTGACTGATGTTCCAGGCATCCAATATGGGTTTAGTGAATATGGCAGCTGAATCCGTTAGAGGGTGTTCTCTTTGCCACCCACGATAGCCAATTAGCAATAGTAGCGGCAGGTGAAGGTCTAATGAAAGACCTCGTACTGAGTCACCAGACTCGAAGAAACCTGTATTCTGGTGCAGTACCACCACTTTTTTATCTCCCAGTAGTAGACCTGTGGCGATGGGGATGGCTTCCCCTTCACGACATACAGGAATGAGGGTGAACTCTGGTCTGTTTAACAGGGAGTCATACATAAAGCGTGATTCACTATCAGGTAGCCATACAATGTGAGTGATGCCACATTGCCTTAGCTGATCAAGTATCTTATTAGCTGTCAGAGTTGATTTGTTACCTGTCAATGTTTTCAATTCCTTGTTGGCTTAATATTTATTGAATGGATTGTATTTTAACGGTGGGCTTCTGTCAATAGATTCAAGAAGAAAGATATCAGAAAATAACGTAATATTTATTGCTAATGGAGGAGAACTTACATTGGCCAGAGATGTTATCATTGTCTAAGAGGTGTCAGGTAGTATATAATATAGGAGTCAAGGGACATGCTCAAATTAGTTGATGCATAATGAATTTCAGAAATTATTTTGTGATAGTTTCTATGGCCATAAGTAAGGGGAAAATTCAAAGGAGGAGTTGATGAGTTCAAAGGTATATCAGCTTACGATGCCAAAGAATATTAGGTTTGGCGTAGGAGCCTTAGAAACACTATCTGGCGAACTAAGTAATTGGGGAACTAAGTCTGCTTTGATAATTACTGATGCTGGAGTTGATAAAGCTGGTCTGATTGAACCGATTAAGGAACAGCTAGACAAAGCGGGGGTCATAGCAACTGTTTTTACTGGAGCCGAGCCTGAACCTACGTTATCCAGGTTGGATATTATCGCTGATGAATATCGTAAGAAGAGATTTGACATACTGTTGGGTGTGGGGGGAGGTTCGAGCATAGATACAGCTAAGGGACTTTCTGTCTTGATGACTCATGGTGGGAAAGGAGCTGATTACCTTGGAATAGGTAAAGTTCCAGGCCCTTGTTTACCTGTAATTGCCATACCTACTACGGCAGGAACTGGCAGTGAAGCGACAAATATTGCTATTTTTGGAGACACAGATAGACAGCTTAAATTAGCCATAGTAAGTCCATACGTTTTTGCTCGTCTGTCAATTGTAGATCCTACGCTAACATATGGATGTCCTGCTAACGTGACTGCTGCTTCAGGATTGGATGCGCTAGTTCATGCTATCGAATGTTATACTGGAAAGAAGGCAAATACATTCACCGATGCGCTGGCACTGGAAGCCATGAGCCTTGTCGCTGGAAGCCTAAGGACTGCTGTAGCTGATGGTTCGAATGAAGAGGCGCGTAACCATATGGCTGAGGCGGCTATGCTAGGTGGTATAATGATAGTTAATTCTGGAGTAACAGCTGTTCATGCGTTAGCTTATCCTCTGGGGGCACGTTTCCATGTACCTCATGGTGTTGCTAATGCTCTATTGTTGCCACATGTTATGGAGCAAAATTTCTGCTCTGACCTTGATAAATTTGCTACGATTGCGAGGACAATGGGAGAAGAGACTGATGGGTTGTCTCTTCGAGAAGCTGCCATGAAATCGATTGTGGCGGTTAAGGAACTTTCGGGTGATGTTGGAGTACCTCAGAGGTTACGAGATATAGATGTGCCTAAGGAAGCGTTGGAGGGTATGGCAGTGGCTACTATGGATGTAACCCGCCTGATGTCTAATAACCCGAAGGAGCTTAGCCTGAATGATGTCCGTGCTATATGGGAGGCTGCCTGGTAGCAATTTGCTTGTATTCCTTGAAATAATTGTAACTTACATTCAGAGCGAACACCTCTAGTAGAGCTTTGCAGGTAACTGCTCAATTCAGTAAACTAACTATTGCTTCATTGAATATCGCTTGTTTTTGTGCTGCGGCGCAGGTATTTGTAGACTTCAATGATTGTTGCGGTGAAGGGAACAATCAGGATTATTCCCCAAATTCCAGCAATATAAGCACCTAGTACAAGTAATACCAGAGTGATAGCAGGGTGTATTCGCAGATAATGACCATGAATCCTGGGGACCAGGAAGTTGTTTTCGAATAATTGAATTGCCAGAAAGAATAATGCCACCCATAAAGCCTTATCAGGTACGGTGGCCAAGGCCACGAAGAAAGCGATAGCGCCTCCTATCCATGGTCCCAGTATAGGGATGAGTTCGGTTATCCCTGCAATAATACCAAGCGTTGGTGCAAATGGTATTCTCATAATGAATAAAACCATGAAGCAAGCATAGCCTACTACAAATCCAAGCAATAATTGGGCGCGAATATATCTTCCTAATACCATCTCGACAATGTGGGCAATGTTTTTAAAGTGTTCGGCAAGCCATTGTGGTATGGCCGAGTAAAAATCTTTACTCAGTTTCTCTGAGTCTTTTAAAAGGTAAAAGAGGAAAATGGGGATACAGATAAGACTTAGAAGTGGGTTGAAGATGTTTGGAAGGGATAAAATACCTCCCTTAAAGATGCCTTGTATGGAACTAGACACGGAGGAACTTATGTCCGCGATTAATTCATCCATCTGCTGCTGCAACGTAGGAGGTAATATTTCACGGATACCTTCAGCCCATTCTTTTAGCACTCCTATACCAGATGAAATAAACTGTGGTGCGTTTTCTACCAACGAGGAGAATGTTCCAATGAATATGTCTACAAAAAGATATATGATAAGACCTACCAGAGTGAAGATAAGGGCGATGAAAAGGACTATCAGTATTATATGCTCAGCATTCCGTAACCTGTCGTTCTGTGGAAGTTTTCCCTCTGCCAATCTAAGTACTGGTAACATCAGGTAGGCTAGAACAAGAGCGATACCGAAAGGAAACAGGGCTTGTCTTAAAGTCCAGAGCAGGATACAAAGTAGTAGCAGACCTGTTATAAGGAATATCAGGCGCCACTGTTTTTTAACAAAGTCGCTTGCTGTATTCAACGTATTTCACATATATGACAAACCGGACTTATACAAGAAACTGTTATGTCTATTAGTTAACGGGTTTCCAGAGAATTCCTCAGTCACAGAACAATATCAATACTAAAAAGATATTGTCTTTTAGTATAGCCAGGTTAAAAATTTTCGCTTACTGCTTGGAAAGATATATCTGGTAGATTAACTCTCTTTGGTATGTGCGTGGGACTTCTCTATAGCATCGACTGTTACATCCTTGACGTCTTCATAAGTCTCGGTAACGACCTCTTTTACATCATCAGCCATCTCGGATGTTCGCGCTCTGACTTTTTTTGCTCCTTCCCGTACTACCTCTCTGGTTTCCTTACCAGGTAGGGGGGCAAAGAAAAAGCCAATCATAGCGCCGACGATGATGCCCATTATAAAGCATGTGCTGAGTCCAGAGACTTGATTTTTATCCATCGTGTTTTCCTCCTTCCTTTTTCCTGAACGTTTTGTTAAGAGTTTCAAATACTTTACTTATACCATGAATGAAAGTTC
The DNA here is from genome assembly GCA_964413335.1 of uncultured Dehalococcoidales bacterium. Taxonomy (GTDB): domain Bacteria; phylum Chloroflexota; class Dehalococcoidia; order GIF9; family AB-539-J10; genus JAUUZT01. The sequence continues at coordinate 1,566 of CAYPSP010000020.1, read as the reverse complement.
CTATCTCGGCAAATGGGGCAATAATTTTCTCTCTTAAAACAGAACTTATATCTTGAATATTATTAGAAATAGATTCCAGTGAATGTAGTACAGACTTGGATTTACGATATATAGTAATCACTAAGACTGTAAACAGCACGAGTACAATAATTGCTAATATACCTGAGATACAGATAATTAAATCCCTGAACCAAGCTATATCCATTATTGCCACCTCCATTGATAATACTTTATAGAACTATTGTAGCATTTATTTACAGTCTGTAAAGGGTTATGATAGCTACTATGTAAAGGAAATAGTACAGTTATTTGATAGATAATGATATTATTATCCATAATCACTGGACAAGGTGTTTTACCAAGCAGGATTAATGATATCAAGGAGGCTGATATGAAAATTCAGAATTATCGTCAGGTAAAGGGAAAGGAAGAATTGCCAGGGGTGATGATGCATGTTGTGGCTGGTCCTGATGAAGGGGTGCCTAATTTCGTCATGCGTGTCTTTGAGCTGGAGCCTTCAGGGGCGACACCCTTCCATTCTCATCCATGGGAGCATGAGGTTTTTATTGTATCAGGTAAGGGTATTGTCAAGGGGGAACAGTCAGAAACACCGTTGAGTGAGGGGGATGCTATCTATGTTAAACCTGGCGAGAAACACTGTTTTAATAATGTAGGGAATGATGTTTTTCGGTTTGTCTGCGTGGTACCGTTGATTGATGGTAAAATGCCTGGCTCACTTTCATCAAATAAGCCATTGGACTAAATATTAAGGTTTTCTGTTTATTCTATCAATCTTGTTAAATTATAGCAGCGGATTTTGTGTAACAGAGCATATTGCTAACGCCAGATTTTGGTGAGCCCACCATCAACAAGCAAAGCTGCGCCGTTGATGTATTTTGCTTCATCTGAAGCGAGGAAAAGGGCGGCGTAGCCGACGTCCCATGCTTCATCCCTGCTTTCCTGTAATGCACATGGTATCTCTTGTCTTCATTGCATTCTTGATGTCTCCACCGTAAGAGCCCATGATAGTGGCTGCTACCAGGGGGGTATTCATCAGCCCGGGTAATATGGCATTTGCCCTTATTCCTTTCGCTGCATACTGGATAGCTATTTCCCTGGTTAAGGCAATAACTCCTGCTTTTGCAACTGCATAGGGGGTGCTGATGCAGCTTGGAAGGGTTCTTATGGCGTTAAGCGATGAGATGTTTATTATGGAACCACTTTCCTGTTTTTCCATATAGGGTAGTACGTATTTCGTAGTCAGAAACATACTTTTCAAATTTATATTCATTACCCTGTCCCATATCTCTTCAGTCGTTTCTACTACTCCGCCTGGTATTTCAATACCGACATTGTTGTGAAGGATATCAATTTTATTATAAAAGTTAATGCATTTATCCACTATACTTTTGCAATCGTTGGGGATAGTAACATCAGCCTGGAAGGTGAATGAGTTACCACCTTCTTCTTCAATGATACGTTTGGTCTCCTCGGCTGCTTCAAGATTGCGGTCAACCAGCATGACAGTGGCTCCCTCACGTGCATAGAGGATAGCTGAGGCTTTAC
>CAYPSP010000019.1:1581-14138 GCA_964413335.1 uncultured Dehalococcoidales bacterium | reverse complement strand
ATTGTCAATGGTCGTGGCTTTCTTGCTATGCAAGCAGGGCGGCGATGGCCATGGCACCTGGGCCGGTGTGTGTGCCCAGTGTGGTTCCACCCTGCGCTACATGGATACGGCGCTTTGGGAAAAACGAATCAAGCATCTCCAGCAGGGTATCAACCTCCTCAAGGTCGTTACAGTACATTACAGACAATTCTTTGATTTGAGGGAGAGATTTTGCAAACTCGTACAACCGTTTAATAGCACCGGCCCTGGTTCGTGACATAGCGAAGGGATGGACTTCACCTTCCTTGATAATAATCATGGGCTTCACGTGTAGAATGGAACCCATCAGAGTTTTTGCTTTACCTATTCGACCGCCCTTATGCAGATATTCCAGTGTTTGAAAGAAAGCTACCAGGCGAGATTTTGATACATTTTGGTTCACAATCTCAAGGACTTTATTAAAGGCAGCTCCTTCTTTAATTGCCCTGGCAGCGGAGATCACGGTGAGTCCGATTCCCATAGAAACAGCCATGGAGTCTACTACCTCTACATGACAGTTTTTCATTACGGAGTCGCGGGCAAGCATGGCAGCCTGGCAGGTGCCACTTAACTTCCTGGAAAGGTGTATTGAGATAATTTTAGCTCCATCTTTTGCAAGTGAACGGTATGTCTCAATGAAACTGGCAACTGAGGGATGAGCAGTTTTTGGCAATTCTTTGCTATGTGTGAGCTTGTAGAAAAATTCGTCGGGGCTGAGGTCGATTCCATCACGGTAGACTTCATTCCCGAATGCTACAGTAAGTGGGACTACACTAATTCCCAGCTTTGTTGCTATTTCTCGTGGGATATCCGCAGCGCTATCGGTTACAATTTTAACCGTCAAATTTATCCTCGCTTAGTTTATTGGCATGGCAGTGATGTGTAAAGTTGATTATAACAGAATGTTCCCGAATACGTTATAATTTGTATCAGTTATTCTCAACATGGAGATATAAAGTGGTTGAATTATTCAGCGTAGATTAGAAAACACCACTGCACAAAATAAAGTGAAAGAGGATTTATCGGAGTAGAGTCGGTTGCAATTTTACAAAGTTGATAAGATGATTTATAATACGTCATTGCGATTGAGTCTCAACCGCATATTATTTGATAAAATATAATTATCTAATAAAATAATATTGAAGGAGTTCAGATGAGCGAAGTAATAGAAATTACGGATCAAAATTTTGAGGAGGAAGTTCTCAAGTCAGATGTGCCTACAGAGGTTGATTTCTGGGCACCCTGGTGTGGTCCATGCAAGATGGTTTCTCCCATATACGATAAAATTGCGAAAGAATATGATGGTAAATTTAAGTTCTGTAAAATTGATGTTGATAAATATCAACAGGTAGCAGGGAAATATAAGATTAGTAGTATACCAATGCAGAAGTTCTTTGTAGATGGCCAGAATGTTGACGAAATCCTTGGCGCTGTTCCTGAAAGCACAATCAGAGCGATGATTGAGGGCATTGTTGAAAGTTATCCTTCAGACGAAAAAGGTAAGCTTAAAAGGATTCTAAGCTTATGGATTGAGAATAACACAAAAAACAATGAAAAATTTGGGAAATGGGCTGCGAAGGTAACTGATTTAGATGGCGAGCCAAATTATAAAAATGCCATAGAGGCAATAGAAGAACTGGGGAAAGTTAATGAGAGACTGACCCAGGTGCTAGGCGAACTGTCGTAAGAGAACTGAAGATAATTCTCCGGGAGAATTATTCCGGAAGGTGTTGCTATCGAGTTTTATAGAATTATATTTAAATCATTAAATTGCAGATACTCAAAAGGGGGACGTCTTTGACAACAGCACGATCCAAAGTAGAAGTTGGGGACAAGGAAGCCAGGTACTATGATAAATTTCTGAGCCTGCTTTCATTGGGGCGCTATTCCAATGTTATTAAGAGCTCTGTTGAGAAGATGGATATCAAACCGCGGCAGTCAATTCTTGACCTTGGTTCAGGAACAGGCAAGAACGATTGTTTTATGGCTGAGAAGCTAGGGCCTCTGGGTAAAACTGTGGGTTTAGATATCAGTGACGAAATGCTGGGCCAGGCCCGAAAGCGCTGCAATAAGTACAGTAACGTTTTTTTCGAAAAACAGCGGATAGACAAGGGTCTACCGTACAAAGATGAGTTTGACAAGGTGTTTATCTCATTTGTATTGCATGGATTTGAGGATGAGCAGAAACAGCAGATTATTCACGGTGCTCTTCAGGCTTTAAAGCCGGGAGGAAGCTTCTATATCCTGGACTATAGTGAGTTCAACATTGAGAAATTGTGGTTTCCTATCCGCCGGGCATTTATTCGATGGGAGTGCCAGTTGGCGGCAGAGTTTCTAAAGCTCGATTTAAGGGATATGCTTCGAAAACAGGGATTCAATGACTTCGAAGAGGAGCTTTTCTTTAAAGGGCACCTGAGGTTTTTAAAAGCAGTAAAAGGTTCAACGAGCATCACATAGTAATTATCAAGAACAATTTAAACTTGTCGTGCAGCCAAGAGTGTCTCCGCTGTTGGAAGGAGTACTGAGTGCTGACAGGGTGACCAATATTTGTGAACGAGTGGCTTTTATTATTACCGGCAAGATGCAAGAGATAGGGACATCGAGGTATTAGGACACTTCTTCGTGTTATAATAGCTGTCAGTCTTTATTAAAACACAAAGTAGCCTCGGCGGATATTTATGTAATCAACAGAGCCATTACTGGCAGGAAGGAAGTCTCAGTTCATGCATGCACTGGAAAAGATTATGGCTGCACATTCAGGAAAGGAAGTGGTGAAGGTCGGAGAGGTTGTCAACTGCAGGGTGGATATTGGTGAGATAAATGACCTCTACCTGCAAACAATAAGGTCTTTCTATGAGGTTGGCGGCAAGAAGGTTAATAATCCCGATGGCTTAGCATTCGTTTTTGATCACTATGCACCGGCGCCGACCATACAGTCAGCCGATAACCAGCAGCAGATGCGCCAGTTTGTACGAGAGCAGGGCATACGATATCTGTTTGATGTTAATGCAGGTGTATGTCACCAGGTAATGCCTGAAGCGGGAATAGTATGGCCGGGGATGATACTGGTGGCTACCGATTCTCATACTACTACCCATGGTGCATTTGGCGCCTTCAGTACTGGGGTGGGTGCGACTGATATGGCTACTATCATGCTCACTGGTGAGTTGTGGTTTCGCGTACCCCCGGTTATTAAAATTACTATCGATGGACATTTACGCCCGGGAGTGATGGCGAAGGATGTGATACTGCATATTATTGGCTCATTGAAGCAGGATGCTGCAGTTTACAAAGCCATCGAGTATACCGGTTCTACAGTGGATGAACTTTCAGTCGCCGGCCGCATGGTTATCTGTAACATGTCTGTGGAAATGGGAGCCAAGGCGACTTATATTCGACCGGATGACAAAGTTTTAAAATACGTACAGGCACATAGCAACAGGGAATTTACCGTTTATGATAACGATCCGGATTATCGTTATAGCGCTGAGTATCATTTTGATGTGGGAGAATTAACTCCCATGGTAGCTGTACCTCACAGTGTTGATGATGTAGTCCCGGTAAGCGAGGCAGCCGGAGTACCGGTAGACCAGGTATTTATTGGTACCTGTACCGGAGGGAGGTTGGAGGACATTGAAATGGCGGCGCATATTCTTAACAAAAAGAAAATAGCTTCAAGTTGTCGGATGGTGGTCATACCCGCTTCAGCCGATGTTTTAAAGCGCTGTATAAAGGCAGGTTATGTGGAATCGCTGATATCTGCTGGAGTTACCTTTGCCACCCCTGGCTGTGGGCCGTGTGCAGGCATTCATGCCGGAGTGCTGTCGGCAGGAGAGGTATGTGTAAGTACCAGCAGTCGCAACTTTATTGGGCGCATGGGTAGTACTGGCGCCAGGATATATTCCGCATCGCCAGCTACTGCAGCGGCATCTGCCTTGATGGGCAAACTGGTAGACCCCACGGCTTATATTACTGATTAAAGGAAGGTTTGAGCATGGAAAAAGTAATTCGAGGAAAAGCATACTGTTTCGGCAATAACATAGATACTGACCAGATATATCCTGGACGTTATCTGGAACTGACAGATGCTGAAGATCTGGCGAAACATACACTTGAAGGAGCAGACCCTACTTTTGTTGAGCGTTTCACTCCGGGTGGGATAGTGGTCGCTGGTACAAACTTTGGTTGTGGTTCCAGCAGGGAACATGCTGCCATTACCCTGCAGGCAGCAGGGGTACGATTGCTTATCGCCGAGTCGTTTGCCCGCATCTTTTATCGTAACTGTATTAATCTTGGATTACCGTTGCTGGTTTGTCCGGACATTGCCAAATTGGTCGCTGAAGGTGACGAATTAATGGTAGATTTTGAGGAAGGCGTAATCGAGAATATCAGCAGTAAGAAAAAAATCCAGGGTGAAAAGATATCGGACTATGCCTTTCATATACTGGAGGCTGGTGGTATTAAACCACTGTTAATGGCATAGCAATCTAAGAGTCTGGTAAAAGGGAATCAACCTCTGTAACTATAGCTATTGGTTTAAGACGCCCTGTGAATATAATCCAAGCGGCTAAAGCCCCAAGTGGTATCCACGAGAGTAATCCCAGGTAGCCAATGAATAGGAAATCAGCCCTCCCCATGAATAGCAGTAAGGTTAGTGAACCGCCGATGGCGTTGGTAGCAGAATGTGCCACGCAGACCGTCCAGATACTGGTTGACCTTGTTCTTAACCAGCCAAAAATAATTGACAGAAGTATACAACTTACCGGGAAAAGCAGCAGTCCCAGCAGGGGATGTTCAGGATAGTTATAGCCCCTGATATTGAGAGGATAGTGCCAGGTGCCCCAGATAATGCCTGTTACCACCGCTGCCAGCAGCGGGCGTCCAGGAAATAATCGTGGTTGCAGGTAGCCTCGCCAGCCGAATTCCTCACCCCATAATAGAGGGGTGACCATAATAGCACTCCACATAAGTTGTGCGGGTAATAGAATCCATAATAAGGGTATTGCCGATGGGTTTATCTCTGATCCCGGGGCAAGCATGGCAATGATGTTCTGGAGTTCAAAGTTTGGTTTTCCTATTCCGCTGATTAGGGCTAGTCCAACTATAATTGCGGTAACAACAAAGGGTAGCAGCAATCCAATCAGGTAATATTTCCAGTTCTTGCGGAAACGGGGACTCAGGGCTGCATCGCCGAACCCTTCGCCGGTGACCCATTTTCGTACTACTATGGCGGCAACGGCAGGAGCAAAAGCTCCCGGTATAATGGCTATCTGGAACAGCGAAGTTCCATCATATCCACCAAGTCTCAGTAGTAATTCCCAGAGTAGCCATGCCAGGCCGAAGGCGATTGCCAGGTAGGCAACTATTCCTTTTGTTCGCTTATTCATCGATATAGTTTTCAATACTCCCATTCTTCATTGCAACAGCAGTTCCAGCTTCGAGCGTATAACAGATTCCTGTACCACTCCGAGGCTTTGTTCAATTACCTTGCCACCCTTGAAAAAAAGAAGTAAGGGGATGCTCTGTACCTGAAATTTGCCTGCTGCCAGTGGGTTATCATCCACATTCAATTTACAAAAGCCGATACGTCCTGCATATTCCTTAGACAGTTTCTCTACCAGTGGAGAAATCTGATGGCAGGGAGAGCACCATGGCGCCCAGAAATCTACCAGCACGGGTAATTTATTCTGCAGCACCTCGCTTTCAAAGCTGGCATCGTTGACCTCAAGTACTCCGTGGTGAACTTCTTGTTTACTCTTCTCCAGTTTCACAATGATTTTAACAAGGATGTCACCGGGGTGATTATCTGTTAACTGGAGAGCATTGCTCAGCTTGATAGTGCGATCTGTCGATATACCTGCCGGTAATTTTAACTCCAGTTTCTTATTCTTCCTGGTAAGAATTCTGGTACTACCATTCTTTGCCTCGTCTGCTGTAATGGATAGCTCATATCGAACAGGTGTGGTGGACTGGTTTTCAGTGGAAGATTCAGCCATCTATTCTTTAACCTATCCTGTCCAGTTTGTCCTTGCCATGCTGGAGAAATTCATGATTTCTTCCTGGCTCATCTGTGCCAGTGTTATTGTTCCTTGAAGGCTGGCATCCAGATTGGCCAGTGCCAGGTTTATGCTGTTTGTCAAGTAATCTTTGACCTGGGCAGGTATTTCCATGGCAGGAAGTTTCAGGGTCATGGTTATTTTCTTGCTCTCTATGCTGATATCTTTGAGCATTCCGAGGTCAATAAGAGTGCTATCAATCTCGGGATGTTTAATTTCTGCCAGTGCCTGCTGTATTTCCTTTTCTGAAGGACTATTTGTCATTAACTTCTTATCTCCTGAATGTAATTTAATTAATTAATTTCCGCAGCCCCTGGCAGTAACGGTGATTACCTTCTCCACGGCACCATTACGAACGCCATATATCTGTTCGTGTATGTTTGCTACCAGTGTGGAATTATTAGGCACAATCTCTATTCTTTCGCCAAAACTAAGTTTCTTATCCGGGTCCATATAGTAAATATATCCTGTCTCGGCGCTTAATCGTCCTGCTCTCAGGTCGGGACGTCCCTGTACAGAGCCAAAATATGGGATATTGTTCCAATAGTAGTCAGGATTTTTTACCGCGCCTATGTTGTAGTCGGCGCCAAATGACTTGTAACCAGCGTCTATGGCTGCTTTCTCGGGGTGAGAAGTACTGATTACGGTAGTAAGTATGGTGATAGCACAGGACTCGCGTGTGTTTGCTGCCCGGAGCATGTAGCCAATGTCTCCGATGACACAGTTACCGGGATGTACTTCGCTGATGTCGGGGAACTTGCCCTCCTTGACATAACGACAGGTGGCGGCCAGTGTGTTCGAGGCACCCACGGAGATATGGTTCACCTCTATACCATTTTCACGTAATAGAGCGGCTGTTTCACTTATCAACTTGGCGGTGCCAAAGGCCATATCGTCGACGGTGGCAGCCCCGCCTATTTCATGGGCGTAGATGCCGACCAGTTTGATGCCAGGCAGTTTAACCAGTTGTTTTGCCAGTTCAAGTGTTGGTTCTCCTGGCAGTACTCCCAATCGCGGCATTCCCCCCAGTTGTTTGTTGGTGTCCACCTTTATCAGCACCGGGATTTTCTTGCCCATTGCTTCTCCTGCCTGAGAGGCCCCCTCCGCCTGTTCCACCATGTCTATATTGAGCATTAATGATAGTTCTTTTCTGCCAAGCAGCTTTCTCAGTTTTTGTTGCTTATGACCGCCATAGTAGCCGGGATGAGAAATCAAGATATCGGTTATGCCTGCCTCGGCCATTGCCTCGGCTTGTCCCATTGAGCCTACGTCTACTCCGCAAGCTCCCGCTGCAATCTGCATTTTAGCAATCTCAGCGCACTCGTGGACTTTCACATGAGGTCGTAATCTAAGTCCAGCCCCTGCTGCGAGTTTGGACATCCTATCGATGTTCGCCTCTAATTTGTCCAGGTCTACCAGCACCGCTGGTGTGTCCAATGATGGATAGGGAATACTCTGTTCTGTCATGCTTTTACCTCCGTTGTATTGTGAGTGAAATTACTAATAAGTATGGAATCCTCAGCCATGATTGCCTGTTCTATGAGCTGATATTAGAGGAAGATCTTTCATAGTTACCAGTCCTGCTGGAGCTGCCATGACGCGATGAATTGAATTAACTATGATAGCCGCTGTGGCTATATCACCGTGTATGCCGCCCTTGATGACCACTTCCATGTCGGGAATCCCACGAATATATACTGCGTCATAGGGATGAGCTGCTCCCATGGCAGCTTCGAATTCAAGGGTGATTACCTTTTTCCCTGCCATACTTCCTTTGGTTACCTGCCGTACACCTGCTATCTGGCCGGGCTCAACCGTGAAATAATCCGTGGAAACCTTTGTTTTAGCAATTATTGGTTCAATGCTCTCAGTGATATGTTCTAGTTTCCACCCTATGCCGTCGGCAATCATTGCCATGGATTCGGCAAGGCCAACATGCCGTATAGAACCTGAAGAAACACGTTCTTTGAATTCCTCAAGAGTACATCCTGCTCCTATCTTCTGCTGGAACGATTTACGCCGTGGTGAGGCATCCTGAATCCTGACTACTTTTACCTGGTCTATGTGTTGACATACCCCGGTCATTACCAGCGGCCAGATATCCATTAAAAATCCGGGATTTACACCGGTAGCAAGCAGGGTACAATTGTGCATTTTTGCCATACTATCCAGCTCTGATGCAAGAGAGGGCATGGTGTCATAGGGATAGCATAACTCCTCACAGGTGGAGATGACGTTGGCTCCAGCATTAAGGCAGTGTTCTACCTGTGGACGGATTAGTCTTGCAGAAGATACGGTACTGAGAAAAACCAGGTCTGGTTTTGTTTGACATAATATATCTTTAGCGTTACAGGATATAGGGATATCCAGCTTTTTTTTCAGCCCCGATGTTTTACCAAGGTCTTTTCCGCAAAGGTGGGGATCAGTATCTATAGCACCGACAAATTCGATATCGGGTTGCTGAGCAGCGAGTTTAGCCACGCTACAGCCAACCGGGCCACATCCGTATTGTACTGCCTTTATCTTTGTCATGCTTTGCTGTAAATGGTTTGCATCATTGCCTGACATGTTATTATTAATATCATATCATCTTATGTATACCACTTGCCAAATGAGTTATTGCCTATTTTACGAAGGAGTTGTTTATATCTGATAAAAAATGCAGATAAAGAAATACAAACATTCAGCTAATTTATTCTTCGTAGTATCCTGCCTGGTCTGAGACCCGTTGGTTTTCCTTCATCCTGGTTTATGCTTGTCGGCAGTAGTTGCTTCTGTTGGCTCTATGTCGCTATCCATCAGCTTGTTCCTGCACTGTTGGTATACTAGCAGGAATTAGGTTAAGGTAACTCGTGGTTGATTTTAACATTAATGATGGTAGAATAGATATGTGTTACGTCGTAATTTTGCAAAGGTTATTAGTTGGATTGCTAAGACATTGGGGACAACTCTGGACATCCGAGAGCTATTGTCTATACTTAAGTATGATGGGGGTGCGGGGGTGGTAACTTCGACAATAACAAAAGTTCTCGGATTACCGTTATGGGCAATCATAATTATTACGTTAGCGGTATTGATTCTATTAACGCTATTACTAATATTAAAGAAGAGGAAACCTTACAGTAATAGCATAAGTGCTATACCTAGAATATTGTACGAAATACACGAAAGGACAAAGGTATTGGCATTAGGGAAAGGGGCAAAGCTTATTACGAGGAATCCTAGCGATAGAGAGCAATTTAACAAAGACATTGCAAACGCTGTAGGTATAAATTATGGACAGTTACAAAAAATATGCTGATGAAAATAAAAAAACAAGAAGGCGGGTAGAAAAAAGGATATTAAATAAAGCCGCGAAATCTAACCTAGCTAGTTCAATACGAAATTTATCTAGAATAGCTACAATTATGGAGCAAAATGGTATTGGATTAAAACAGTTATGTGATAAGGACTTTCGTTATAATTATTACAATGAACAAATCAATGTTTTGAGACCCTTGCCGTCCGAAACGATTAATAGTCAGGTGGCTAGCTTTTTAAAGTTTAGTTATGTGCTTAATAGCATTTTGATGATTCAAAACCCAGAGTTGCAAACTATAAAAGATAATACGAGTCAAGAATTCTCCATTGGTAGTTGGCAATTATCAGGAGATATTGAAGAAGCAGCAAATAAAACCCTTACCAGCATAAAGGAGCATCTGGATAAATATATACGGGATAAAGAATAAGATAACGTTTATAAAGTGCAAGCATTGTGCTTCGCCAAACATAGTCAAGTTTGGCACGTACAAAGGTGTCCAGAGATATTACTGTAAGGACTGTAAACGCAAGTTTGTACTTGATACATTACCCAAAATGAAAACACCTATGAAATGGATAGCTTCTGCTTTGGATATGTATTATCGAGGTATGCCATTAGATAGTATTCAGGGACACATGAAGTTAGTGTATGGTAAATACTTCTCAGAAGCAGGGATATATAAGTGGATTGTAAGATTCACGAAGGAAGCAATCAAGAAGTCAAAGGACTTTACGCCAGTAGTAGGCAGTAAGTGGATAGCGGATGAAACTGCCTTAAATATCGGAGGAAAGAAGTTATGGTATTGGGATATCATAGATGCTAAAACTAGGTTTTTATTGGCTTCCCATTTATCAAAGACAAGAACAACAGAGGATGCACAGATATTAGTAGAGAAGGCTATCAAGAGAGCTGGTAAAGTGCCTAATACGATTATAACGGACAGATTAAGGGCATATATAGATGGGATAGATATAGCCAACGACAAGATAAAACATATCAGAAGCAAGCCGTTTACGGAAGAGAACCACACGAACTTTATAGAGAGGTTTCACGGAACTCTCAAAGAGCGAACTAATGTAATACGCAACTTCAACAATCTAAAGGCAGCAAGGTTACTAACGGATGGATGGCTCATACAATACAATTACTTTAAAGAGCATGAGTCATTGGGGAATGTATCACCAGCTAAGCGTATGAAGGTAGAGTTACCATTCAAGGACTGGAACGATATAGTAGGAACATCTGGTGATGATAGTTATGTAGAAGTAGAGCATGTACCGATAGCAATGCCAGTAACGGAACGGCAGAAAAAGAGTGCAGCTTTCAGAAAGGCTAATCGGAAGAGCGTAGCCAAGAAAAGAGGCATAGTGCCAAGATTGGGAGCATTTAGGGGATAATTACAGTTGCTTATTCAGGTAAAGAACTAAAACACTCATGTAGTGGTTCGGGGTCTATGGATTGGTCTTCCAATTGCCTACAAATATATTCCCACTCGTAGTAACCTATACTCGTAGGCACATACACATCACCACCAGGGTGGTGATTAGTTTGGTAAATAATAAAATTGCTATCTTCTTGAAGGATATTCCAACCATTGTCGGATAGGCAAGTATTAATTTGTGCCAGTGTAAAGCGTTTAGGCACCTACTGGAACCCTTAAACTAAATTCTTGTTCACTTGTGCGAGCGGTAAAGTCTTGCCTTTCTTCCATTTCTTCCATTTCTTCAGTATGTACAGTATGTTTGACGTTTCTCCGATTTAAATAGTCAACCACACCTCTGTACGTTTTAGAATATACATCCAACAACGAAGTAACAGCATTCAAAGCATTCCTCTCTGCTTCATCTGGACTGTTCCCATATACAGTGATAGCGAAGGGCTGAGTATAAGCGGTAAAGTACTCCTCACGCTTTTCAACTCTTACTCTCATGGCAAATGTAACAGTCCCTTTCTTTGATGACATAATTCCCCCTTTTTCATTTTAAGTATGGTGCATGGTCTAAGATTAGATGTCCATAACTTAGCGACCAATTATCACTTTATGCTTTAGTGCAGTGCTTGTCAATAAAATTTTATCATTTTTAGTGAGAAAATTCACTGTGAGACTATAGCAAATAAAGTTGACATATACCAATCCACTGGTAGAATGGAATTGGGATAATATATTGGAGGTGTAATATGGCTTAAGCAATTAACTTATATATGGATACCTTTAAAAGGATATCCAAGGCAAAAGAAGAACATGAAAAGATTTATGCAATAATTGGAAAACTCAGGTATGGTATGGAATTTCCGTATACTTTGATGATTTCCGATTGCGGTATCCCATATTCGATATACAAGACACGCAACAAAGAAAAGATAAATGTTAGTGCGAAGGAATGGCCTTCAGATCAAAAAATTGCTGAAGTAATGAAAGAATTGAATGAAGCCTTTGAAGCTTATGATAATGCCTATAGTCAACTTAGTGGCATTGAGAAGAGGGGGGTAATTCATCAGGATAGATAACATTACGTAAAGAAGGACTAGCCCGAATATATTACTACTTCCAATTATTGAGCTAACCACAAAATAGTTACAGTGATAGGTCAGAGTACCTTAAATGAGAAACAACCATGAGTTACCTTAACCAGGAATTAGCAAACTTATATTGTTCCTGGTCTGTAAATCCAGGTTTGCTAGCTGAAGCTTAATTACTCTACTGAGCTGACCCTCGGAAACGAGTCCAGTTATAATGGAATTATTTCAGTGCCAGCAGTGCCATGGCCAGCACCAGCGCTTCCTGGTTTTGAATATTTTATCCACTCCATAGCTTATGCTTCCATCCTCGGCAACAGCTCTGAAATGATAGGTAGTGCCTGGAGTTAAGCCGTGAATGACAGCGGAGAAGCGCCCCGTGTGGGTCATCCTTCTCACTCTAGTTTTAGAGCCATAATCTGTCGTTTCTCCCCACTCGAAGTAGACATCCACAGATGAACTGGTGCCTATATCATCCAGCCTGCCGTGTAGAAGGGCCATACGGTAACCTACAGGCCAGGCGTAGCAGGTAGTTACCGAAACCGGTGAGACAATCTCAACCTTGAGCTTAACCTCGGCTTTGCTATCGTCAGCCTGAGCCATAGGAGTTATTGCCACCAGCAGTGCGAATGATATCGCCGTAGCCAGGACAATCTTGACTAGCT
>CAYPSP010000019.1:0-1571 GCA_964413335.1 uncultured Dehalococcoidales bacterium | reverse complement strand
TCTAAGTAAGACTATACTCAAAACTATCAGGCCTACAAAAACCAGGCCTCCTGCTATTAAAATAATCATGTTCAGCGACAATCCCGCTATTCCACCCTGCTCTTCTGCATCTGGTGGTTCAGGTGCTTGCTCTTCTATAGCCTCTGGAGAGGTCTCCTCTGGAGCAGTCTCCAATGGAACTTCTAGAATCGGCTGTCCCTCTACTATGTTACTGATTCGTGCTTTCACCTGCACCGCCACGGCCACCGTGCCTTCGCTCATTCCGAGAAACTTTATATAGCCGTCATATACTTGAGAGCCAAGTGCCTCGTCCCCATAAATGGTTATACTTATAGAAACAGGCTCCGCTGATGGTTCAATATGAATTATATCAGGCTCTACTGTTAGCGGTATATCCACCAGGCTCACCTGCAAGTCGCCGCTGAAGTAATAGACTTGAAAGTCGGCTGTCGCACTGCCATTTGCTGGGACTTCAAGCTCTGTATGGCTGGGGCTTATTCCCAGGCTGGCAGCCGGTAAAGGAACAGTTAATGATAACAAGGCTGCTATCGCTAACAGGATACCGATAAATATTTTCAGTTTCATCACCTCCTTGCTATTGATAGCCCGTTCGATTTTGGACATTTTTTAGAGTCTTCACCCCCAAATTTTTGTAGTTGCCTGATTTATCAGGCACGACCGCCCAATGAATTGGGCAACTACATTTTTAAACGGCCTCATTGAGATTGAGGAGGGTGATTGCTCACCCCCCTCAATCTACCGGTTACACACCAGTAGCTGTGAAGGTTAGTGTGGCTATCTCAGAACCGAGAGGAGTGTAGCTTGCTGGCACTGTTAACTTAGTCCTAAGGGGTTGGTTAGCTCCCATTACCAGGTTATTCGCTGCCGGGAGCCAAGGCCTATTGCTCCAAGCCGGCACGTAATCCTTCAGTTCCAGGTTGTTGTAGAACAATAGCGAACCACTCACATCTGCGCCAACATCTACTGTGTGTGTACCAACGTTCGTCACAATGATATCGAGGGTATCAGAAGTAGCACCCGGAACCAATGTGCCAAAGTCAAGAGCAGACGGGTTCACCGAGATGGCTATGATGTCAGGAACGGTAGCGGTCAAACCCACTGGACCCGTAGATCCAACACCAAGGTCATCGTACCAAATCAAGTTCGTTTCAAACAGCCAGGTATTGTCTGGTGGCCAAACAGTCACAGGGAGGGTGCTATCCGTTAGTGCACTTGATGGAATGAGCCAAATCTTTGCACCATGACAATTGGTGTAAAGATCCGGGCTTCCACAGTAGTTGTACTCACAGATGTTTGCATCTGGCGGACTAGGTAAATCCATGTTCAGGTCTATTGAACCAGGAGTTGCTGCAATGTCACCACTCGCATCAGTTGTGAAAGTACCAATTACTGCTCCAGGGTTGTCACCACCCCACTCACCGAATCTATCACCATTGAAGTCGGCATAGTAGATTAGGCTATAGCCGGTATTCGTTGCCAGTCCGGTAGCAGTGAGGCTGAAGTTAAAGTTGTTGCCAACGGACTTATACTGTAGAACACCTCCAATGCTA
>CAYPSP010000018.1:0-14542 GCA_964413335.1 uncultured Dehalococcoidales bacterium | reverse complement strand
CGCAGGAAATAGCTAAGGATAGAGCAAGCTAGCGCAGAACCCTCGACAGGGTCAGTACTGGTACCCAGTTCATCAAGGAGTACCAAGCTGCTTTCGGTGGAGTCCTTAAGGACACGGATGATATTGCTCATGTGCCAGCTAAAGGTGGAGAGAGTTTGTTCTATACTTTGCTCATCGCCGATATCAGCGAAGATGTCATCAAAAACGGGAAGGCAACTATGTGCAGAGGCGGGAATTGGCATACCTGCTTGAGCCATAATACTGAGCAACCCGATTGTCTTTAGAGCAACTGTTTTGCCACCAGTATTGGGTCCTGTTATGACGAGTATAGGGTAATTACCTCCGATTTCCACGGTAAGCGGCACAGCCTTTTTCCCAATTAGCGGGTGCCGGGCTTCTATGAGTTTGAGCAATGGTGCCGTGCTTTTTTTATTGTCTTTCTTTCCCCTGGCTGAAGTAATTATCGTAGGTTCAGTTGCGTTGACATCCCGGGCATATTGTGCCTTGGCCAGAGCAAGGTCCAGTTCGGCTACCAGGGCTATATTATTAGAGATTTCAGCTTCATATACTCCTACTCTAGCACTCAGTTCTCGGAGGATTCGCTCAATCTCACGTTGTTCTTCTGCCTGCAGCTCTCTCAGGTCGTTTCCCTTTTCCACCACGCTCCACGGTTCGATGAACACTGTAGCTCCTGAGTGGGAGCTGTCATGGATGATGCCGTTGATTTCCTTTCGATATTCTACCTTTACCAGGATGACATATCTGTTTTCTCTTTGAGCGATAATTGGCTCCTGGATTATCCTGTTTCCCTTGGGTGAATTAATTATAGATTGTAACTCGCTCGTCAGTTGCTCCTGTATCTGTCTGGCTCTTTGCCTGGTCAGGGCTAACTGGGGAGAAGCGGCACTTGTCACCTCGCCGGGCTCTTTTATGCAGTTACCGATGTCCTTCGCGAGTTGATGTAGTTCGATAAGACCAGAAATGAGTTCACTTAACAGGGGGATTTCTGGTGTTAGCTCTTTCAATTTATTCTGTAACAGGTTGGTGGCAGATAAAGTCTGCTGTATTTTAAGCAGTATTTTTGGTTCCAGCATCCTGTCTCTCTTTGCCATTTTTGCCTCTTCTCGTATATCAGTTATCCCACCGATGGAAAAATCATGCTCCAGCGAGAGGAGGTGCCGCGCCTCTGCGGATTGTCTTAGTAACAGGGAAACCTGTTGGGGGTCTGAAAGGGGTTGAAGGCTGATAGCTAATTCGCGACTGGCTGAAAACGAAGTGAAACCAGCTAGAATCTCCCTGATAGGGGGGAATTCTAGCATCTCCAGACTTTTTCTATCCATAGTAGTTACTTCTTGTCGTGTAATTTCATAGCCATGAGAGGTCAGATGGTATTAGTTCCCCTCGGCGTGCACCCAGGCGCATGCGCGTATACTCTGCGCTTAGTGCAGCTCCAAAAACCAGGATAAGAGCAGAGAAGAATACCCAGATAAGCAAGGCGATAATTGATGCCACCGACCCATAGATTATCTCATAGTTGGCAAAATGATTGAGATAGTATATGAACAAGTTTCTGGAGGCATCAAACATTAAGGCAGCCAGTAGTGCCCCTGTCCATATATATCGCCAGTGGGTTTTAGTGTTGGGAATGAATTTATATAGCAGCAGAAATATAATCAGAATAACAAAGAAAGCAATGAGCCGGTTGGTTATAGTAACATCAGGAACAATAGTAGGAAAGGGCAGAGAAGGGAGATCAAAGCTTTGAAGGACGGAAAAAAAAGCGGTAACTCCCTGTGAGAGGAGGAACAATATACTGATACCCAATGCCATTCCTACATCTCTTAGTTTTCTTATGTAGAAAGGCCGGTCATTGTGTACATTCCAGGCACGGTTTATGGCACGGCTCATTGCGCCGAACATAAGGCTTCCTGTCCAGAACAGTCCCCCCATACTTACTATCCCAAGCCTGCTACGAAATTGGATGACACTGGTGATATTACGCTGTACCAGGTCAACAGCAATCGGTATATTGGCTTCAAGAAATTCAAAGATCTCCTTTTGTACGGTTGCAGAGGGAAGAACGGTTCCCAGGATGGCTATCAGCCCCAGCAGCAAAGGAAATAGTGACAAGAGGGAGTAGAATGCTATTCCTGCTGACATGTGTGTTGCATCGTTACGCCCCAATTCCTGTATGGTACGTATTACTAATTCTACAGGAAATATGTGAAGGAAACGCCCTATGGTTTTTTGAAGGCTTTCCTTATAGTGCTTTATCCTATTTATCATAGATTCTGTTAACTCAGTCGAGAATAGTTCTAGTGGCTTTATTCAGAGCAGCCCTGGCCAATATTCTTGTGGAATCAAGCATCGGCAGGACAGAATCAGCCTCTGTCATCAGCAGCGGTATCTCGGTACAGCCCAGCACAACGGCGTCACAGCCATCTTTTTTCAGTCCTCCAATTATTTCATTGAAATATGAGCGTGTTTCAGGGAGAAAGCGACCTTCAACCAGTTGATCGAAGATGATACGGTTTATACGTTCGCGGTCTTTTCTTGCCGGGAGTTTCTGCTCAATGCCGACGGCGGCAAGTCGTGTGGAATAGACAGGGCCTTCCATCAATGAACGAGTGCCCAAAATTCCCAGTCGTGTATACCCTCGCCGTACTGCCTCTGCAGCAACCTCTTCAGCGATATGTAGCCAGGAGATTGGAGACTTTTTAATAATCAGATCAAATGGTTGATGAATAGTATTATCAGGGCAGATAGCAAAAGTGGCTCCTGCTTTCGCCAGTTTTTCTGCAGATAAGAGCATTAACCCGGCGACACCTTCCCAATCCTCGACGTCGAGATACTGAACATAGTCTTTGAAGGAAAAGCCATGCATGGTAATCTCGGGAAAGGCGTATTTGCCCATGATATCTGCCGCTTCAATGCAGATTGTACGGTAGCAAAGTGCTGCTCCCTCTGGGCTACAGGCGACTATACCAATGTGTTCAGTCATATTCTCTCCTCCAATAATATTCTTTGCGTGCAATGATACCTTATAAGGAAAAACAGTAAAAGGCTTTTATGTATGCGGTGACACAAACATGATATCCTGATGTAAAATGCCTGTTTTGACCT
The DNA here is from genome assembly GCA_964413335.1 of uncultured Dehalococcoidales bacterium. Taxonomy (GTDB): domain Bacteria; phylum Chloroflexota; class Dehalococcoidia; order GIF9; family AB-539-J10; genus JAUUZT01. Next base: position 11,419 of record CAYPSP010000018.1, on the reverse strand, counting down.
CTCCGTTTTTCGGCGTGTGTGGGCATTCTGAAAACCTCTCCAATCAGGAGTTCTCGGGAGGCATGGTAATCTCGTCAATCTTTTTATAGTAATTATCGGAGTCACCTGACGAGAGGCTATTCTCTATGATAGTTGATAAATGTTTTTTATAAAGTAAGACACCATGTATACGCCCATTATCCGTAGAAAAAAGATGACCCGTCCAAGTCTTATCTCTTTGAATTTGGGAGACTGCTCTGCTGGCGAGTTCCTTCAGGTCGGGTATAGTTGCTGCCTTCTCTTCATTAAGATTATCTGTCAAGCGCTGCCTCTTTCTGTTTGAACCATAATCTTTCTTCATAATGAATTGTTATTCTAGCAGATGTTAATTTGTTTAAGGTAGTGAACTCCTGTTTTTGCCTGGCTAAATCTTGTCATCTGTTATCGCAGTCGTCAATCGGTAATTGCTTGTTGTCTATGAGCAAATTGACAAAAAGGGGCTGCTTATTTACAGTGAAAATAGGGCAACGGTACCAGTTAAATCCAGCGAAAGCAGGTTGCAATAATAAGCGGAAGGGGATTTTCCATAAATGTTTATGGTTGTGTAATAATTTTCAGGCGACAATGAAAATTGAGAAGAAGAAAGGAGGTTGGTTATGACTACAAGCGAGAAGTTTACCATATCTGGCAAAGATATAGTGGGAAAGGTCAAGGAGATTATGCAAGAAGGAAATGTCAGCAGAATCCGCCTGATACATAAAGACAGGAACCTGATTGATATCCCGTTGACTGTTGGTGCTTCTGCAGCAGCAGTTACAGTATTGGCCGCTCCTGTATTGGCTGCACTGGGAGCAGTTGCTGCCGTGCTCACTGAATGTACCCTCGAAATCGAGAAGGAAAACGATACCAGTAAAGATAACTGAAGTAGAGATTGTTCAGCATAAGTTGACTATTAATTAAGCCATGTGTTGGGGCATTGCCTGAAGATGCTAGGAGGGCAGGCTAACTATCCCCAGCATATCTAACCCGCGTAATATCATAGTTATAGCGATAGCAGCCAGCAGTAAATTGAACACTTGGGATATAGCCTTGAAGCCACCCTCTCCGAGTATTCTGATAAGTTTATTACCTAGGAGCAGGATTCCCCAGGCGATTAATAAATTAAGAGCGAAAGAGAGTAGTACGATGTTCAAGGGAAACTCATTTTGTAATACCAGCAAGGTAGTTATTGTTGCGGGGCCGGCGGTTAGCGGGGTGCCGATTGGAACTATAGCAGCCATTGCCTGTTTACTGGTCTCTACCATTCTTCCCTTGGTGATATGATTTATTGACAGCACAAGAAGTATAATCCCTCCGCTTATAGCAAAAGCTCCAACCGAAATTCCCATTACTGTCAATACAAATTGCCCGAAGAATAAGAAAGCTAACCCAATCAGTGCAGCCGTTCCCATCGCAGTGTGGATTAGCTTGTGGCGTTGATGGGTAGATAACTCTTCTGTAAGGGCTAATACAAAAGGAGGTTTGCTTAAAGGGTCGATGGCTATAAATAAAGGCATGAAGGTAAGCAATAGTACATTAAAAAATTCGTGCATGATTGGATATTACGGAGATAAATATTTGTTGTCAAGGCAAATGTTGTAAAAACACCCGCCTATTAGTGATATATTGTGTCCCCGCGTGGTAGGGAATATAATGTTCACTATTGAAATAGAGGATGATGATGTTTCATGAGATATCTATATATTAGACACTGGTTCTTATCGGTCATATTAACCGTATTGATTGTAATGGTGTCAGCTATGGCATTTCATGGAGATTTGGCCCATCAGGTGTATGCACAGGATGACAATGCTTGCTCCTGCAGCATTGAAGATGATTCGCTGATAGCTGGGCATCAGCCTGTCAGGGACTTTCAAAACCCGTCAGCAGTTTACTGTGAGATGATGGGATATCAGTATGAAACCAGGACAGATAGTGAAGGGAGTCAATATGGCGTTTGTATTTTCCCCGATGGTTCGGAGTGCGATGCCTGGGATTTCTACTATGGTAGGGCAGGTAAGGAGTTTTCCTATTGTGCCCGATATGGCTATGACACAGAGACTGAAGAAATGGATAGAGGAACTTATTCTGGCGAGTGTGCTGTTTGTGTTCCGAAAGAGAGCGATAACCTGCAAGGTATGAGTAGTATATCCATGGTGGAACTGATGGAACTGAATGGCGAACCTTTGTTTGAAGTAGCATCTGTCGAAGAGCAAGTGAAGGATGAATGCGACGATTACAGGCAGTCATACACAATGCTGAATGGATATACGAAGGCAGGAATTCCTTCCGCGTTCGACTGGCGTAATAAAAATGGGCATTCCTATATCGGTGATATCAGGGACCAGGGATCTTGCGGTTCCTGCTATGCCTTCGCTGCTTGCGCTGCTGCTGAGGGGGTCTATAACAGAGCGAATGGCTTATATGACGAGAATTGTGCTGATTTCTCTGAATCCTTTGTTATATGGTGCCTTGGTAGACTACCGCAATATAGCGAGCATTTCTATGGCTGCTGGGGCGCGGATTATAGCTATTCCGAGCTTGAAGCGCTCACTGTTGAAGGGGTGTGCAACGAAGATGATTTCCCGTATATAACCATGGATCCAGGAGAATGCTCTCATTGGGGGGATCAACGTATTACCTTCAATTCCTGGCGTCGTGCTCCATGTGGCGACGTCCTGGCGATAAAAGAAGCCATAATGAATTATGGTCCTGTGGATGCTGCTGTCTTGGTCGAATGGGGCTTCTTTGCTTATGAAGATGGTATCTATATGGACTCGAATACCGAGTGTTGGGCAGATCCCTGTTACTATACCCCGACTAATCATGCGATTTCACTGGTAGGCTGGGATGACAATGGCGACCCGGAGACAAGCGGTTACTGGATACTGCGTAATAGCTGGGGTTCAAGTTGGGGAGAAGACGGGTATATGCGGATAGACTATCACTCAGCATTGGTGTCATGTGAGGTTTGCTACCTGAACTATGCGGTGGTATCCGTGGGTGGAGAGGCATTGCCAGTTAGTGAAGGCAATAAAATGCTTTGGTATATCCCCCTGGGGATAGCTGTAACAATTGGCGTACTTGTGACAGTGCGGCGGGGTATCATTTTCAGGTAGATTTTAAATGCCTTGGGCATATATGGAGTGCTGGCAGCTATTAATCAGGTTGATATTTAATACTAATAGTGAACAGCGAGGATATTTCGAATTGCAGGAGATGATATGGAATACGGTTATGAAATTAACGAGTTAGCCAAGGAAGAATCGTGGCGGATGTTCCGCATAATTGGAGAACTGGTGGAGGGGTTCGATAAACTTACGGGAGTAGAGCCGGCCGTTACTATATATGGTTCAGCCAGGCTTAGTCCACGGCAAAAACTATATACCCAGACCGTGGATTTAGCGTATCAACTTGGGCGGAAGGGATTCTCCATCATAACCGGTGGGGGACCTGGTGTTATGGAAGCGGCTAACAAAGGTGCTCTTAAAGCAGGTGCAACCTCTATTGGATTGAATATAGAGTTAGCAGAAGAACAGTCCCCTAATGTTTATACCACCAAATCAATCACCTTCAATCATTTTTTCGCTCGTAAGGTTATGCTGGTTAAGTACGCTACCGCCTTTATTATCCTCCCTGGCGGGCTAGGGACCTTAGATGAACTAACAGAAGTGATGACCCTTATGCAAACACACAAGATGAAGCCCTTCCCGGTGATATTGTTTAACAGTAGTTATTGGAAAGGGTTTCTGGATTGGTTGCAGGGCACTGTTCTCAGCCAAGGATTTATTTCTGAGGAAGATCTGGACCTGCTGAGGATATGTGATGAACCTGAGGTTGCTGTTGAGGCGGTGCAACGATGGTATTCAGGGCAGGAGATAATCGGACGAAAAGCCCTGGCCAGGTGAGCAAATAGAAGGTTTTTATCAGTTGAGGATGAACTCATCCTGATATTCAGGTATAGAAATATTCCAACCAGTTTTTTCTTTCAGGTGGGTAGCAAATTGCTGAGCTGCCTCTGCTTCTCCATGCACAACAAACAGCTGTCTGGGAGGCTTCTTGAGTGATGACAGCCAGCTGACAAGCTCATCTCTATCGGCGTGGGCTGAGAAGCCATGTATCTGGACCACTCTGGCCATAACGCGATATTCCTGTCCCAGTATACGGACCTTTCTGGCTCCATCGACTATCTGCCTTCCCAGTGTGCCTGCTGCCTGATAACCTACGAAAAGAAGGGTGCTTTCCTCCCTGCTGATGTTCTCTATGATGTGATATTTTATCCTGCCTCCGGTGCACATACCGGAACCGGCAATTATCATGACGCTGCCTTTTATATAGTTTATGGCCTTTGACTGGGCTACTGTCTTGACCATGTTCAGGCCAGGCCAGTCGAAAGGTGATTTTCCCTGATGTATCAGTTCTATCATTTCCTTGTCAAATAGCTCTGGATGGTGTCCGAATACCTCTGTAACATTTATAGCCATTGGGCTGTCAACAAAGGCGACCAGGTGGGGAATACGGTCTGCTAACAATAAGTCATTAAGATAATAAAGTATTTCCTGCGATCTCTCCAGGGCAAAACTCGGAATTACTATGTTGCCTCCTGCTTTCACAGTCGAGTTTATTACCTCCGCAAGGTCTTCGATGATGGTATCCTGGCTGTCATGTGTCCTGTTGCCATAAGTGGACTCCACCAGCACATAATCTGCTTCTGTGAAAAAGGTGGGGTCCTGCAGGATGGGCTTGTTACAGCGACCAATATCGCCAGAAAAGAGCAGGCTCCTTTTTTCTCCGTTTTGATTTATAATAACTTTTATCATAGCTGAACCAAGTACATGTCCAGCATCGTAGAATGTAGCGTTGATACCTTTGCCTATTTGAATAGACTCTTTATAGTTGACATCTGAAAATAACGAAAAACAGTTTTGGGCGTCGCTGACGGTATACAGGGGTATCTCCGGATGAGGTCCTTTCCTCCCCTCATGGCGGTGCCTTTTCTTCTTGAATTCTGCATCTTCCTCTTGTATTTTTGCTGAATCCATGAGTATGATTTTGGCGATTTCAGTAGTAGCAGCAGTGCAATAGATTTTTCCGTGGAACCCTTCGTTTACAAGCCTGGGAAGTAGACCACAATGGTCCAGGTGAGCATGGGTCAGCAATACTGCATCCAGGCTCTCAGGGTCAAAAGAGAAAGGTTGCCAGTTTCTATCTTTGAGTTGCCTTTCCTGGTATAAACCGCAGTCTACCAGGAACTTGAAGCCGTTGACCTCAACAAGATGCTGGGAACCGGTAACGTTCTGAGCCGCACCCAGACAAGTTAACTTGATATGCATGATTATCTCCTGTCTATCGTATTAATGAACCACTGTTTATTTTACTGAACTAACTGTAAATTGTATTATAACCTTGTGGTTATAGAATTGCTATACTGATATATAATAAATTAAGGGGGAATAGAGAGTGGTTCAATATAAACGTGTTGAGATACCCTATGGAGAGGAAACGGTCTCCTTTTCTGTCCCGGAGGCTAATTTGAAAGGAATTTACAGCCCCCATCAAGTTTCCCCTGTAGCAGATGTCGCTACTGAGATCAGACAAGCGTTATCAAATCCTGTTGGTACAAAAACCCTGACGGAGTTGGCACGTGGGGCAAAGCGTATTGTTATAGTGGCAGATGATAATACCCGTCCTACTCCAGCCAAAATTATACTTCCTGAAGTCCTTGATGCAATTAACGCTGCGGGGGTTGATGATGCTGCTGTTCAGTTGCTTATTGCCCTGGGCACGCATCGTAAAATGACTGCCCAGGAGATAGAAACAAAATATGGTAGTGTTGTCACCAGTCGTATACAGGTGATAAATCATAATGCTTTTGACTCGAATGCACTGGTGCGAATGGGAACTACGCAGGCAGGCATTCCTGTAATGCTAAACCGCCTGATCGTAGATGCTGACCTGGTGTTGGGTATAGGTACAATAGTGCCACACCATATTCCTGGTTTTTCCGGAGGTGCCAAGATAATTCAGCCAGGTATATGCGGAGTGCAGACGACAGGAGAAGTCCACCTGCTATCTGTACGTAGTTGTGACCTCAGTATGCTAGGTATATTAGAAAATGAAGTTCGGCATGAGATGGAGACAATCGCAGAGAGAGCGGGATTGAAGGCTATTCTGAATACTATACTGGATGCAGAGGGAAGAGTGGTAAAGGCTGTTTTTGGGGACCCCAGGGTCGCTTTTCGGGAAGGGGTTGAGACCTCACGCCGTGTGTATGGTGTGAATGTTGCCAATAAGACGGATATAGTTATTGCAGGCTCACACCCATGTGATATCGAGTTCTGGCAAGCTCATAAATCTCTCTACGCTGCTGAACGCTGTGTTCGTGATGGTGGCACTATAATCGTAGTAACCCCTTGTCCCGAAGGGGTTGCTGTAACGCATCCTGAGATGGTTCAGTATGCTGGGCGTAGCCTGGAGGAAATAGATGCGATGGTGCGTTCTGGAGAGATTAAAGATTTGGTTGCTGGGGCGCTGGCAATGGCGTGGGCGAATACACGGCGGCGCGCCAGGATTTACATAGTCTCCAGTGGGGTCAGTGATAAAGATGCGAAGGCGGTGAATTTTACTCCCTTTGCTACAGTTGATGAAGCACTTGAAGATGCCCTTGCACGTCATGGTCAGGAGGCCTCAGTCTGTGTGCTCCCTTATTCGCCTGATACTCTGCCATTGCTAAGTTGAAAGAGCTTTACTCCTCGTGACAAATCCTCCTCTTTGTTATGTGGGGGTGGCGAATGTTGCCGCCTTGGGGATGACTTCTATAGTCAGTGGAGTTTCTCCTATGATATCTCCATCTGCCTGTACTATCAATGGTTTTTCCGTTAGAACCGAGATATGTTTTCCGTGTCCGATTAAATGGAAACCTTTCTTCCTCTTTCTGATAAGAATATCCAGTACGACATCTACTATTCCTCTGATTGAGGTCTTGCGAACGATGCCTACTTCCAGTACTCCGTCGTCAAACTTGCTGTCCGATACAGTGTATTGTAGTCTGCCCAGTACTCCTGAGTTGGCCACAAATAACTCTGCTGCTTTTACATGTTGTTGTTTTCCGTCTATTGTAACGGAGAATGTATGTTGAATTGTTTTCGGCAGGTGTAGCAGTCCTGCAAATATGTAAGCAAATATTCCAAGCAGAGATTTTTTAGTGGAGTCTAATTCATTTACAACAGATGAAGAGAAACCGGTAGATACGTTCATGAAAAATAATCTGTCCTCTATCTGTATAGCGTCAATGGTTTTCGTTTGCTTGAAATGAACAAGTAGCTGGATAGCTAGTTTTGTGTCCAGGGGGATGCCCAGTATATTGGCCATGGTGTTGCTTGTACCTGCTGGTACAATTCCGATTGTCTTTTTGCAGTCTTGCAGGTAACTGGCAAGCAGCGCAATCATGCCATCCCCTCCTACCGCTACATAGAGGTCAAAAGGCTCTTGCTTCGCCTTCTTTATTTTTTCTGCCAGCTCCTGTTGATTAACGAAGCGGTATATTTCTGCTGAGATATCTTCTCTGGATAATAAATCTGCCAGGTATTCATAAACGAGATACTCATCGTAATGCCCCGCTTGGGTATTAACTAAGATGAAGAATCTTCTCTTTGTTATCCCTTGCTCATCTGCTTTATAAATCAATGTTTTAAACCTTAATTGCTAGGGATTACCTCAGGTTTACGCCTTTGGTTTTAAGGGCCTCTTTTTTCTCTTCAAATTCGCCTGTTATTTTATCAGCTTTAAGAGAAAGCCTTTCCCATTCTTCGGAGAGTGAATCGATTTCCTTTTTCAATCCGCGATGTTTATCGATGTTATTAACCACATTTGTGCTGTCCTCATAGTGGGCAGAGTTGGAGAACGTATCCTCAATTTCCTGCAACTGTTTCTCCAAGGAGGAGAATCTGGATTCGATTTTACTGATTTTTTGCTGGATTGGAGATAGTATCCTGAAGTATTTGTTTCTCAGTTCTCCTTCAGCAGCCTTGCGCCGATGTAATTCCTCTTTACTTTTATCTTTTCTCTTGGCATTTCCTGCTGATTCATGGGTTTCCTCAGGACTTCTTTCAGGTTGGGTTTTCTTCCAGTAGAGATAACTATCATAATCTCCTGGGAATATCTGAACTTGGCCTTTTGCCACCATAATTATTTTGTTTGCAATCTGGCGAATAAGAGTACGATCGTGGGAAATAAAGCAAAGCGTTCCTTGATAGGCTTGAAGAGCGTCTGTGAGCACTTCTCTTGAGATGATGTCTAGGTGGTTGGTGGGTTCATCCATTAATAAGAAGTTGGTTGGCTGCAGCAGTATCTTGGCTATTGCCAGCCGGCTCTTTTCTCCGCCAGACAATACAGATACTTTCTTTGCAACATCGTCACCGCTGAAGAGAAAGCCTCCCAGAATACTGCGCAATCTTTGTTCTGTGTCGTTAGGTGCAACGCTGCGTAATTCAGATAGCACACTATTCTCAGGGGAGAGAAGTTCGAGTTGATGCTGGGTATAATATGCAGTACTGATGTTATATCCTAATTTGCGCTGTCCCTTTTCAAAGGGAAGAACATCCGCTAGAATTTTTAGCAGTGTTGTCTTCCCTGCCCCGTTGTGTCCCAGCAGGGCTACCCTGTCCCCTCGCCGGAGTACCAGGTTAAGGTCTTCATATACGATGTTGTTTTTATAGGCTTTGGCGACATGGGTTAGTTTAATAACTTCCTCTCCCCCCCTCTCAATACAGGGGAATGAAAAGTGTATTTTTTTGCTTGTTCGGGGGACCTCTACTTTTTGTATTTTTTGCATCCGTTTTATTCGACTTTGAACCTGGGTTGCCTTGGTTGCCTTATAGCGAAAGCGCTCTATATATCGCATTTCCTGCTGTATCTTACGTTTCTGTCTTCTGGCAGTTGCCTCACTGGTCTCAAGCCCTTTTTGTCGCGCCGCTATGAAGCTATCATAGTTGCCATGGTGATGAATAATTCTGCCTGGTTCGATGGCAAGAACGCTGTCTACCACGTTATTTAAAAACTCCCGGTCGTGGGAGATGACCATTACTGCTCCATGGTAACTCTTAAGATAGTTTTCGAACCAGATGCAGGACTCCAGGTCAAGATGATTTGTCGGTTCATCAAGCAATAAAAGGTCAGGGTTAAGCAGGAGCAGTTTGGCTAACTCGGCGCGCATTAGCCATCCTCCACTGAATTCATTCATTGGGCGATTATAATCAGAGAGGTTGAATCCTAATCCAGCGAGGACGATTTTCGCCTCATGTTCAATGTTGTATCCCCCGGCCGCTTCGAATTTATGCTGGAGTTCTCCCATTTCCTGAAGTAGCTTTGCTGTTTTATTGACATCTTTCTCCTCTTCCATCTCTTGCCGGACAACTTCAAGGGCATGTTTGAGTCTCATAGCCCCAGTAGCGACATCTGTCACTGCATCAAGCAGGTGTATAACAGAAGAAGGCATAATTTCCTGTTGCAAGCAGCCAATGTTGACGCCCTGTCGTTTGCTTATCTGCCCTTCGTCAGGAGTAATATTACCGAGGATTATTTCGAATAGCGTGGTTTTGCCCGCACCGTTTGCTCCAATTACTGCCATGCGGTCTCTGGCACCAATATTGAAGCTGATATCACTAAACAACTGTTGACTACCGTATGATTTGGAAATACTAGAGATACTGAGCATATTTTATTTGTCAGTTGTCCGCAACTATTTCAAAATCCAACTGCCTGTCCATCTTTCCTTGAATCGGAAGCGCCGCAATAACCATCGGTTAATTTATATATCAGTTGTCCTCCCCCGAACCATGTATGGTCTGTTTTCAGGTTATTTATTTTATGACCTCGCTGGCTCAGGTCCTCTAATACGTCTGGATTGAAGCCATGCTCAAAAGCAACCTCCATGTTCTCGAAGACACGCCAGCGGGGGGCGTCGCAAGCTGCTTGTGGATTCTGATGATAATCAAAGATGCGAACCATCATCTGCGAATGTCCTTGTGCCTGCATTGCTGCACCCATCACTCCAAAACTCATCATGGGCTTGCCTTGTTTGGTCACAAATGCCGGAATGATTGTGTGAAATGGTCTCTTTGCTCCAGCTACTTGGTTGGGATGCCCTTTCTTTGTACTAAAACAGGCAGCCCTATTCTGCAGGCTTATGCCGGTACCTGGCACTACGATGCCTGAGCCAAAGCCCATAAAGTTTGACTGGATAAAGGAGACCATCATACCATTGGCGTCGGCCGTGCTTAAATAAACTGTCCCTCCACGTCGGGGCACGCCGTATTCAGGATTTTGGGCATGCTTGATATCAATCAGTTTAGCTCGCTGAGACAGATAATCTGCTTGTAACAAGTCATGGTAGTCTATTTCCATACAGGAAAGGTCAGCAACATAACGATAGCTATCAGCAAATGCCAGTTTCATTGCCTCGATTTGCAGGTGCAGGCTGTCTGCTGAGTCTACAGGGTAGTCCTGGATATTCCAGTGTTCCAGGATGCCCAGCATTAGCAACGCTGTTATTCCCTGTCCGTTTGGGGGGATTTCATGGAGTTCGAATCCATGGTATTTGCAAGAAGCCGTTTCAACCCAGTCTGGATGATGCTTGTCCAAGTCTTCATAAGTAAGCATGCCCCCGGTAGCTCTGGAATGGGCAGCGATTTTTTTTGCCAGCTCACCTCGGTAGAATGATTCACCATTTGTCTCTGCAATCTGTTCAAGTGTGCTTGCCTGTTCCTTGCATTTAAAGTTTTCCCCTGCTTCAGGAGCCTTGCCATTTATCAAAAAGGCGGCTCCCAGTTCTGGGAAGTTGCGATATGTTTCGGGCACAGTATTCCACCTGGCAGCGGTGATGGGAGAGACCAGAAACCCATTGCAGGCATATTCTATTGCTGGTGCGAATAGCTCTCCAAAAGGCAGGGAACCAAAGCGCCTAGATAACTCCACCCAGGCGGATACTGCCCCTGGAACACTTACTGAATTCCAACCATACTCAGGCATTGAATCGTGGTTTGAAAATTGCTCGAATGTCCATGCTGAGGGGGATCGCCCAGAAGCATTGAGACCATGTAGTTGTTTTCCATCCCAGATGATGGCAAAGGCATCACTACCTATTCCATTGGAGGTTGGTTCTACTACTGTTAGGGCTATGGCAGTGGCGATAGCAGCATCTACTGCATTACCTCCTGCCTGGAGCATCCTCAACCCAGCTTGGGCTGCCAGTGGTTGAGAGGTGGCAACGATACTGCGAGCCATAACTGGCATACGCTGAGAGTGATATGGAAAATCCCAACTGAGAGATGTCATACTATTTACCTCCTGCTCAAGCAGTCTATCCCTAATCTTGTCATCTACTGATGGGGACGTCAAGATT